>JAOAPL010000321.1 GCA_025462925.1 Acidobacteriaceae bacterium | reverse complement strand
AGAGAACCCTGGACGCAGCACGACTGATCATTCGCCTGACATTCGAGAGCCCCGGAGTCCTTGCACCCGGCGCAAATCTACTACCGACTACTATGTGATTTGCTGAACAAGAACCAACAAGCTTGGGAAGGAAGGAAGGATCATGTTGAAGATCCGCATCCATCTGAATCAATAGGCTGGCTTTTAGCTCCGACAGACAATAGGTGAAGCCGCGTTTGTAGGCCTCGCCAAGTCCGCGCTTCGGAGCCGACAGCAAGTGCAGCCGGGGCCTGAACCGCATTTCCTTGCGGACAACCTCAGCTGTCGCGTCCGGCGACTCGTCATCCACCACAACCACGTGCAACTCGTATTCGGCGATAAAGGGGGCCTGATCGAAAATCGCGGCCAGCAGAATCCGTAGGTTATCCGACTCGTTATACGTGGGAACAACCACACAAGCAGTCTTCTTGGGGAGAAACATAGCACACCCCTGATCGGACATCTTTGCAATTGTGTGACCACATAACTACAAATATCTGCAGACTAAGTCTCTGGCTTTCAGATCACATAACACTCGTGGTTGCCGTGAAGCCGCGGGCTTGATGGAAACGCTCGTAGAACCGGGACCGCTAACGGTACTCAGGATTGCCGACGGCGTTGTTGACCTATAAGGCTCCCACAGCTGCAGATTTGGCTACAGCGCTGTAGACATGAAACCAGAAGCGTAGTTTAAGTGCTTGAAGAGATTGGTCGACCCTAGTGGACGATTTTAGAACTTTTCTGCTGGCGTCCTGATTCGTGCCCTAGCAGACGATTCTTGAAGTGGGCCAGGTGTTAACTTCCGGTTTGCCGACCACACTCCCAGTGACCGCAGATGTTCAGAGGTTCGCACTGGCGGTAATTTCCGAATGGCCGACCATCGAGAACGATTTCCGAACCTTCGTTCCTTTTTCGATCTTCCTAATGATCCAGCGCGGCCTTGTCAAGGCGACCAACTATTTGCCCGCCCCACGAACATCGTCCCCATTTGAGAATGATTTGAGCATTATCGCGGAGCCGCCAAAACGTATCCTCAGGCACGATCGTGGAGATGGTGGAATTTATGCTGCCCGCGTCAAAATCTTGTCTGCCGATCTGAATAACGGGTATTTCGTTCAGAGCGGGAATGGGATGGTTCATTCTGACGCCTACTTCCACCCCGGGCTGTTGCCCAGACTTGACTCCTGACCGGTTCGTGCGAAGCTGAATGCGCCCTGAATCCAATGGAGCCGCTCGATACTCGTCAGGAACGGAGAGCTTGTCGGGCAGAATCGATTCTGACCCTGAATCGATGTGGCAAGTATCATGGGCTGTTGTTACCGAAATTTCAGCCCCGTTCGAAAATTTCGGCTTTCCGAAGAACTGCAGTACCAGTTGATAGTCTCCAGATGGCACGGGTGCGAATGCCTGGTCCTCAATCCAGACGATGGAATCGGAACGAAATGGTCCGCCCGTAACAATGAGATTGTATTGTTCGCCGACGCGTTCAAGCCGATAAGTCTTCACCTTCAATTTGCCTACCGGGCTAACATTCTTGCCCTGCGCAACAATCTCATTCCCACCCTTTGCAACCACCTCGCCCGGCGTTCTTATGATTTCCTCATAACTCAATTGCCCCTGAGCAAACAACGGTATGGAAGCCAGGCTAATGGCTATCGTGAGGAGCTTTGATAAAAAGAGACCTACAGCACGCGTCGAGCTTGATTTTGCCGCCGAGGCCATAAGGTTGGCACCTAACACTATTCCATGATGCTGTTCCGAGCTGTTCGGTTGCGAGGTGCTTTTAGAGCGCGCTAAGAGCAATAAATCTGCTCCTTCGATGATAATGTTCGGGGCGAGAGGATTTGAACCTCCGACCCCCTGGTCCCGAACCAGATTCCAACCGTTATTGAAACTTTGAATTTTAAGGATTTTAACTGTTTGGCGCTGAATGACTTGCAGGCTCGCAGTTGAAATCTGTTGAAGTTGACTGCCATCGCTGGAATATTGTGGAACGCCAACCACCGTGCGAGTAGCTGTTAATAGCCCTGAGGACACGACCTACCATGTTCTCATCATCTGATTATTCTGTGGTTCTGCAGGATCAGGCCCAACTTCTTACTTCTGCGGTTCGTAGACCAGTATTGCTGCTTCTTCTGAGGCAGTGGCGGGAGCGGCTACAAAATAGCGATTCAATGCCGGGGCCCAGAATGATGTGCCTGCACCTGGCCGCGTCGGAATTTTCCCGGCAAATTCATAGTGGTCCGCATCGAGTTGCCGGTAGACGTGCACGAAACCAACATCGAAACCTCGGCCGCCCGAAACATAGACGCGATGACGGGCATCGTCAAAGTAGACTCCGTCCATTCCTTCGACAGTCGGCAGGGCGGCGGTTCTGTTCCCGTTCTCAGAATCGACAACAATCATTTCGGGTGGTGTGCGTGTGCCCACCATCAGCCGATGCGTTGCTTCGTCGAAGGCCGCATCTCCGGGACGCTGGTTCGTGACGGGCCAAGTCGCAACTACCCGATCGTTGGTTGTATCTACCACCTGAATGCTGCTGGGGGTGGGGATGAAGACAAAAAGCCTGCGTCCTGATTTGTCCAGTAGCAATTCTGCCGGATGGGCCGCGACTTGCACGTCCCCAATCTTTTTATCGGTGCGTGCATCGATGGTCGCCACTTGCCCGTAGTCCTTTCCCGCATCCTTGCCGCCATAACCAACGTACAAGTGCTTCGACTTCGGATCGTATGCAATAAGGTTTGCGCCGGCATCTAGATGAATCGAGTCCTGAATCTTTAGTGTCTCTGAGTGGAAGACTCGAAGCATTCCGTCATCGCCGCTGGCAACAAATAATTTTTTGAGTTCAGGGACATACCAGATTCCCTGCGGCTTCTTGAATCCCGGGACACTGCGCACCCATTTGCCAGAGCGCAAATCCACGACCTCCAATGAACCATTTTCAAGACCGGCGACGAATAGACGTTGATGCTTTGCATCGACGTCCATGTGATCCAAGCGACCCTTCACACCGGGCATCGGAATGCTTTGCACAAGCCGAAGCTGCGGGCCAGATTGCGCAAAGCAGGCTATACCGAGGATGCATGACGCGAGAACAACTGCTATTTCGTTTCGAATTTTCATCAGAACTAATCCTGAGCTTCGTAGACCCAAAGCTCCGCTCCCTGATTTGCACGGCCCGGAACCGCTAGGTAAAGTCGATCGCGCTTCTCGTACCAGTAGCCGGTGCGGGCGCCAATCGCGGATGGAATTTTCGCCAAGGCTTGGTAGTGATCAGGATCCAACTGTTGAAAGACACTGATGAATCCTTCTCCACCGGGAATGTAGATTCGCTTTCTGCCACTATCAAAGTAGAGATCGTCCATGTCGCCGGCGCTGGGCAGATTGGCAACGATCTTACCGGAAGTTGTGTCCAGGACGGCCAATCGCCCGGGCTTTCGCGTTCCAATGAATAGACGATGATCAGGCTCATCCAGCGCCATGGGGAAATTTGCTTTCAACCCCGGAATGGCCCAGTCGTTCACCTTGTGCGTGTTGCGGTCAATGACGGAGATCTTTTCTTTGGAAGCGATGTTGACGTAAATCCGCGGGCCGCTGCTCTCGAGTTGGAAAGACTCGGGATGCGAATCCAGTTTGGCGGCGTCATCAAGTCTCTTGTCGGTGGCGGCGTCGACAACACCGATGGCAGATTTTTCATCCTCGCCATAGCCTACATAGACGCGCTTGGTTGCAGGGTCATAACGAATATTGTCAGTGTTCTCGCCGAAATCGATCGTGCTGAGCAATGCATAGCTCTTGCCGTCGTATATACGCAGTTTTCCATCGCCAGCATTGGCGGCGTAAAGCTTGTTCACGTTCGGAGCGAAGAGCACGCCCTGGGGCTCATCGAGCCCATTCACCGTGTGAACGACTCTGCCTGCAAAGACATCGACGACTTCTACCGTGTTGTTTCCCAATGCCGACCCGATCACCAATTTTCGTTTCTGGTCAGCTGTGAAGTGGTCTATTCGGCCAACTACATTTGGCAAAGGGATGGCTTGCACGATGCGAAGTGGCGCGCTCTCAGCACTAGAGGGTGCATCAGAAGTATTGTTCTGGCCCATTGCGAATCCTGCTAGACACATAACCGCGACATACAAAGCACGTACCCTGTTCATGGCGATAGTCCTCCTTAGCTGCACAATCTTTACTTGTCAGAACATTAGTCCAACCTTAAAGCCAATGACACCTAGGTGCTCGCCGACTTCATGTTGTCAATCGTTTGTCCTGAAGCTGCGCCCCCGCCGCTCTGGCCCGAAACCGTAAATAAACATCAACGAGATGATTACGCAGCCCTCGAAACTCGCCAGCGCCCACTGGTAGCCGAAGTGGTCTCGCAGTGTGTATTCAATGATCACTGCAGGCGACCCGACCAGCACGCCAAGCTGGTAGACAAAACCGGGGAAAAGGCTGCGCACGGCATCCGGAGACAATTCATTGAGGTGTGCGGGTATCACTCCGAAGGCTCCCTGTACGCCTGTTTGCATGATGATGGATGCAACCGTAAGCATCACTACCGTGGATCCGAACGCCCATGCAGGAATCGCCAGCAGAGACAGCGTCAGGGCCAACATAATGCTTCGCCGTCGGCCGATCCGCTCAGATAAGTGTCCGAAAAGAACGGCTCCTGTGATCGCGCCAATGTTGTAGAGGATTGCGATATTCGACACGGTGTTTCGCGTGAAATTGTGAATGGACTTCAAGAAATCGGGATAAAGATCCTGAGTGCCATGTGAAAGACAAGTCATCACGGACATCACGAGCAGCAAGTACGCAAAGCTTTTTTTGTGCTGGAAGAGGGTGCGAAAGATCGCTCCTACTGTGGGCATCCGGTGCTCATGCCATGCCTTGGATTCCGGAGCACGCGTGATCAGTACGGCTATCAAAACAGCTACACCGAATCCGCACAGGAACAGTGCCTGCCATCCGAAACGAGGAAGAACGGCCTTCATCGCCACTGCGGCAAGTAGATAGCCCAACGGATATCCACCTTGCATCATTCCTGACAACAGTCCTCGCCAGCGCCGGGGAGCGCTCTCCATCGCGAGAGAAGCTCCGATTCCCCAGTAGCCGCCCATCCCGATCCCATAAAGCGCGCGCATCAGCACGAAAAGAGAAAAGGTAGGAACAAACGCGCTCAACGCCGTAACGATGGAAAAGTAAAGCACGCAGACCATTAAAGGTATCTTTCGCCCAAATCGGTCAGCGAGAGAACCAAAGATAAGTGCACCCAGCGGGCGCATGGCAAGGGTCAAGGTGATGGTAAAAACAATCTCTTTCTTGCCTACATGGAAATTGTTGGCAAGAGTATCCACGAGAAAGACGACAACGAAGAAATCGAACGCGTCCAGGACCCAGCCGAGAATGCCCGAGGCAACCGCAAACTGCCAGCCTGGGTTATCGGGCGTGACAGTCTTGATGTCCTGATTGTCTACAACTTCTATCTGCATACGCACTCTCTAATCCGAAACCTAGGTACGCCCGCTTAGACACACTTCCCACTGAGACTCCGGAGTTCCTGAGCGGGATTGATCGTTGACGAGACTGCAACGCCCGGGAGGTGTCTCCCGGGCGCGGTGGAAAAATTACCAGACGATCTTCGCCCCAAGCTGTACTTGGCGTGATGATGTCGAAGTAGAACCGAGCACGCCGGCAGTGGCCGTGCCGATCGAGTTGTTCGCGTCATTCAAGAAATTGGGTGCCGCGAAGTTGGGATGGTTCAGAAGGTTGAAGAACTCTGCGCGGAACTGCAACCGAACACGTTCACTGACGCTCACGTTCTTGAATGCGGAGAAATCGACTGTTGTGAGACCCGGACCGTAGAAGGAGTTACGTCCAGCATTACCGACAAGAACTCCACCCGCGACCGCAGGCGCTGCCACGAAACATGCCGGATTGAATGCCATCAGTTGGCCAGTAGCATTCCTGGACAGTCCCGGCGTTGCATTGCATCCGGGAACGAGGTTCGGGAAATCCATGGAGAAGTCTCCGTTGAAGCCTGTAGCGAGCGGGTCACCGCCTCCACCGATGGTCACTGAATAAGGCGAACCACTCGTCACAGTGAGAATTGTCCCTAGCTGCCATCCACCAATGACGTGCGAGGCTACTCCAGTCTTCGGTCCCGGAACATCCCAGATGCCCGTGCCAACCAAAGTTTGCCGAATGTCAAAATCGCAAGCACCTTTTCTGTATTGCTGGCTAAGCAGGAGAGGAACGGCAACCGAATTCACATAGGTATCGCCCGTCACAGGAGCCGAACTGTTGTCTCGGCAGCTGCCCCACGTGTAAGAAAGCTGGCCTTGCAAGCCGTGGCTCATCGATCGCTTGAGTTGCGCTTGGAGGGCATGATAACTGGATGCGCCGTCAAAAATAAGGGGACGAATACCGGCGCCGCCGGGGGCTCCGGGGGTCACTCCGCCGTTCGCTCCTCCCCAGTTCGGATCGAGTTGATATGTATTCGACGGAATCAGGAGCCCCGCTGTTGTCTGCACAGGAGGAACCAGGTTGATGTCATCCGCCGCAACTGCCAGATGCAGAGAACGCGAACCTACGTATCCAACGAGCAGTCTCCAACTGGTGCCGATCTCCCGTTGAACGTTGACATTCCAATTCATCGTGTAAGAGCGGCTGGGATCCTGTTGGACGTAGCGGTTTCTAACATTGTTGGGATTGAAGCTGACGTTCGGGTCAATGCCGCCACCCAGATGGCCGTTACTATCAGATCCGACGATCTGGTACGGCGTAGTCGCGGAAGCATTGAGACCGAACACGTAAGGAAGCGGCAGCACATCGAACATTCCGAAGCCGGCGCGAACAGCGGTTTTGCCATCCTTGAACGGGTCCCATGAAAATCCGACCCGTGGCTCAAAGTCCTTTGTGGTTGGATTGTTCGCGATGAATGTGTTGACATGGACCGGCCCACAAGGACTCGTGATGCTTGGAGCCACGCCCGGTGTAGCACAGTTCGTGAGCGTCGTGATCTCCTGAATCATATTGTTAGCATCAGTAGGCAGTGTGGTGAACTCGTAACGCAGCCCCAAGTTCAGGGTGAAATTCGGACGCCAACGCCAGTCATCCTGTATGTATCCGCCAATCAGGCTCTCGCGGATTCCGACCTCATGTGATTGTCCCGGCGCCAAGGCGTTGAGCCTCTTGGTTGTGTTGCTGAGCAGCTGTGCCAGGCTGGTGTAGGCATTCATTCGTCCGTTAGGACTGAGCTGTTCAAGAATGTTGTAGCGCATGCGCTCGAAGGCGAAGCCGATTTTTATGGCGTGAGTGCCCCGGGTGTAAAAGGCGTCATCGTAAAGTTGCCCAGACGTCCAGCGGTGTTGAAAGCGGTTGAGACCGCCCAAGCCTATAGCCGTTGTCAGGCCGTTCACCGCGATCTGCGGCGGTGCAGCGGCGCCCGGCGCCACAGCTAGGGTTGCATCGGTTGCTACGGCATCACCGGAGACTGGATTGTTGATGTCTCCTCTCACGCGGCTTACACCAACTCGAAAAGTGTTGATCACCGCAGGAGTGAAGATGTGGGTCTCGTCGATGTTGAACATTTGACGCCGAGAGAATACTGCGTGTGTCGCATTTAGCAGCGGATCTGGCTGAGACTGCGGACCTGAATCCCAGAAGTAGCTGGAAGTGAGGCTGTCTGCGGAGGAGATCTTGTGGTCTACCTTGAACGAGTAATAATTCTCGTTGGAAATGCTTGGCAGTGAGACATTAAATGTCTGCGTGATCCCATTTGCATCGATAGGAGTTCCGGCAGGAGCGAGCGGCCATAGATTTAGATAGGGTGCGACTGCGGGAACTGCCAACGAACGTTCCGCTGCGGTGGGTACGTGAATGGCTTGCGAGCCGGGACGGTTCTGGCGAACGCCTTCGTAGGATCCATAGACGAACGTCTTGTCTTTGATGATTGCTGTTCCGCCCGACGCTCCGAACTGTATGCGACGGAACGATGGAATGGGAGCCGTGGGACTGTCAAAATAATTCTTGGCGTCGAAAATCTTGTCGCGGTCAAAGAAGAACCCTGTACCGTGAAAAGCGTTTTCGCCGCTCTTGGTAATGGCGTTGATCACTGCGCCCGATGTTCGTCCATATTCAGCGGTGTAGTTGCTTGTCAGGACGGAGAACTCCTGAATCCCATCGACCCCAAGATTGAGACCCGATGCACCTCCAGGAGCTCCATTTGAATAGTCATTGACGCTGATGCCGTTCACCCGGTAGGTGTTTTGGTTGGCGCGCTGTCCTCCGTTGCTCAACTGATTTCCGAATCCACGGTTTCCCTTGTTCGCGTTAAAACCTGTACCCACTTGGTTTGGGATACTGGTAACTCCCGGTTCCAAGACAGCGAGTGAGGTCCAGTCGCGGCCGTTGAGCGGCAATTCCCTGATGGTTCGCGAATCGACAACCGCGCTGATAGCGGACGTCGTTTGTACCGCCTCAGGCGTGTCAGTTACTTCGACTGTCTGGGAAACTTCTCCAACCTTAAGCGCGATATTCAAGCTTTGCTGCGTGCCCACGGTTAAGACAATTCCCTTTTGTGCGATGGTCGAAAAACCGGGCGCAGAAAACGTGGCTGAGTAGTTGCCGGGTGTGAGGTTTGGCGCGGAATAATATCCGTCGTTGTTCGTCGTCACTGCACGGACTTCGCCGGTTCCCACATTCTTGATGGAAACCTTGGCGCTGGCTACGGATCCTCCGGATGGGTCCGTTACCTGGCCAGAAAGCGTTGCTCCTATGACCTGACCTCTGGCTGGGAGTACGCAAAGTACGCCGATAAGGACAACCAGTGCAATCGTTGTAGCCTTGCTTCTGTTCTTATATTCAGAGATCATCATCTTTCTCCTGTTGCACCTCAAATTTACTTCGCCAAAAACCGCAGTCCCGTCATCGAATAGTCTGCGCCGTCTCGTGAACGCATGACGATTCCCATGCTTCGGCTGCAAAAAACGCACCAATGCATGTTTCTTAGAATTTAGGTGTGAAGGTCAACCTCGAGACAATCGCTCTTCCAAAAAGAGCCGGATGGCTGCCTGATAATCGCATTTGTAACCTTCTCTTAATAATTCGCAATGCACTGTCAATCACTTCACGAGCAATTCTCGGTAACTTGGTTTGTTGCTCAATCTAATGGAGTTATTTGAACGCATAACTTACAAATTTGGGTTTTTGCCCTGAGCACAAGCGAAGGCTTATAATCCGCTCACGTTCAGGAATAGCCATGAATTCCGCAGATAGGTCGATGAGATTTGCTCGTTTCGGACTTTTTGAAGTCGATCTGTTAGCCAGCGAATTGCGTAAGCAAGGCCGCAAGATCAAGCTGCAGGAACAGCCTTGCCGGGTTTTGGCGATACTGTTGGAACGCCACGGAGAGGTTGTAACCCGAGACGATCTCAGAAAGAAGCTGTGGACAGAGAATACTTTTGTCGATTTCGACCACAGCCTTAACACCGCCATCATGCGTCTACGCGAGGCACTTGGCGAGTCCTCAGAGAATCCCTTGTTTATTGAGACTTTGCCTCGGGTCGGTTATCGCTTCATTGCACCCGTAGAAGAGGTATCAGAGCCGGAGTTCAATGGCCACTCCTCGAAAGTCATTGCCGCACCTGTAGCACCACACGAAAACGGCTCCAGTGAGTTGGCACCGGTCCTTTCAGGAATACGTCAGGTTGTTCTTCCGGTTCCTCCTCAATCCTTTGATTTCCGCCGCTGGCTGCTGATTTTTGGGATTCTTGGTTTGATTGCTCTAGTCGCTCTCGGCATTAGTCTCTTCCGCTCAAGAAAGTCCAGCCTATCAGCATCAGAAACACCGCCATTCAAGTCAATCGTCGTCCTTCCGCTGGAGAATCTTTCACGCGACATGGACCAGGAATATTTCGCTGACGGAATGACAGACGAACTGATCGCGCACCTTGCGCAGATTCGTTCACTGCGCGTGATCTCCCGCACATCCGCCATGGAATACAAGCGTACGCGCAAACCACTCTCAGAGATCGCGCGCGATCTGAATGTGGATGCGATCGTGGAAGGCACCGTTTTGCGTTCGGGAAATCGCGTACGCATCACGGCAGAACTGATCCAAGTCTCTACAGACCGACATCTGTGGGCGCAGACTTACGAGAGCGAACTTGGCGACATTCTCAGATTGCAGAGTGAAGTTGCCGGCGCGATCGTTAATGAGATCAGGATCAAGCTGACTCCCGAAGAGAAAAGGCTTTTAGCCAGCACCAAACCCGTCAGCACTGAGAGTTACGAAAATTATCTTAGGGGCAAGTATTACTGGAACAAGAGATCTGAAGAAGGACTGAGGAAGGCGATCGGTTACTTTCAGCTGGCCGTCCAAGAGGACGACCACTCTGCACTGGCATTTGCCGGCTTGGCTGATTGCTACAGCATTATTGGGTCGGCGATCGTCGGGACGGTCCCTTCGCACGAAGTTGCCGCGAAAGCCAAGGCAGCTGCGCTGAAGGCCTTGGAACTGGATAGCAAGCTGGCCGAGGCGCAGATCTCTCTGGCAACGGTGAATTTTAATTACGACTGGGATTGGGCCGCCGCAGGAAATGGATTCAAGAAAGCGATTGAGCTAAATCCTAGCTATGCGACTGCATACCAACGCTACTCGCTCTATCTCATAGCAATGGGCCACGGGCGGGAAAGCCTTGCCGAAATGGACCGCGCCCGCGAGCTAGACCCAGTTTCGATAAGCATGAATTTCAGTTATGGCTGGCGACTATACATGGCCCGCCAGTACGATCAGGCGATCGAGCAACTCCGAAACACCCTTGAGATGGATCCGAACTTTGTCCTGCCGCGCATGGTCCTTGGTCAGTCTTATGAACAGAAGGGCCAGTATGACCAGGCTATCTCGGAGCTTCAGAAGGCGGCCACGATCTCACACCAGAGTCCGCCGGTGCTCGGCGCTTTAGGCCACGTCTATGCATCGGCAGGACGCAAAGCCGATGCCGAGAGAGTCCTGCATCAACTGACAGAAGAATCGAAGAAGCAGTACGTCTCCCCATTTTATTTCGGCATAGTCTACGCCGGTTTAAGACAAGACGGAAATGCCATGGATTTGCTCGAAAAAGCCTACCAGGATGGATCCAACAGCATAGTGTTTTTGAAAGTTGATCCGGAGTTAGACACTTTGCGGCCAAATCCACGCTTTCAAACTTTGCTGCAGAGGCTTGCACTACCGAAATAGCTGCACTGATCTTCTAGGTCTTGCGTGTTCCTCTTACGTCTATCGGCCCATCCCCTAAGCATTGGTCGGCTATACTCAGCCAAGTGCCTCAGATGCAGATCATCCTACTGAAAAAATTGGACACTTGATTTCGTAGTAAGTGAAAACACATTATTAATGTTCTCTTCGTCTTCATTAATGTTCTCTTCAGCCCAGCTAGAGCATAATCGTCAGTAAGAGATTCATGCGCTCCGTCCTAAGCAAATGGCAAACCTAGACCGCAAGTACGATGTACTGGTGATCGGTGGAGGTAACGCGGGGTTGTGCGCTGCCGTGACCGCGAAGCAAGCGGGTTGCAGCGTGTTGTTGATCGAGCATGCTCCGCAGGTATTTCGCGGAGGAAACAGCCGCCACACCCGCAATCTGCGAGTGGCACACGAAAAGACCCATTTCGTTCTCACAGGAAGTTACTCTGAAACCGAGTACTGGGAAGATCTGTTGCGCGTCACAGCCGGTAACACTGATGAGGAATTAGCAAAGCTGACGATATCCGCTACCTCTGAGCTCTTGCCGTGGATGCAATCCTGCGGTGTCCGTTTTCAACCTTCGCTTTCGGGTACGTTGAGTCTCTCGCGTACCAATGCCTTCTTTTTTGGCGGCGGAAAGACATTGGTCAATTCCTATTATGCGATCGCCGCCCGGTTGGGCATTGATGTCCTTTATGACTCTGAAGTGCAGGACATGGTAATGCAAGGCTCCCGGTTCGTCGCGGCGAAGATCAGCCACAATGGTTTTCCCAAGACGGTGGAAGCAAAAGCAGCTGTGGTCGCGTCGGGTGGGTTTCAGGCAAACATCGAGTGGCTGGAAGAATACTGGGGGCCGTCTGCGCGGAATTTCATCGTGCGGGGTACGCCGTACGCGCGGGGGCGCGTGTTGAAAAGCCTGTTGACTCAGGGAGTGAAATCGGTGGGCGATCCGACCCAATGTCACGCGGTAGCCATAGACGCTCGTTCGCCCAAGTTCGATGGCGGTATCGTGACCCGTCTTGATTGCGTGCCTTTTAGCGTCGTGGTGAACAAAGAAGGCCGAAGATTTTACGACGAAGGCGAAGATTTCTGGCCAAAGAGATATGCCATCTGGGGAAGGATGGTAGCGCAGCAGGATGACCAGATCGCATATTGCGTCCTTGATTCAAAGAGCCTCGAGTTATTCATGCCTTCCGTCTTTCCTCCTGTTCAAGCGAATACCATTGAAGGATTGGCTACCCAGCTTGGACTTGACGCGACTGCCGTTAGCAACACGGTGCGCGAGTACAACCAGCACGTTCGCGACGGAAAATTTGACACCACAGTACTAGATGACTGCCACACTGAAGGCTTAACTCCTGCGAAAACTCATTGGGCCCGTCGTATCGACGCGCCGCCATATTACGGATATCCGTTGCGCCCTGGAATAACCTTCACTTACATGGGGGTGAAAGTTGATCGCCATGCTCGAGTCGCGATGGACGATGGCAAACCTGCAGAGAATCTGTTTGCGGCGGGCGAGATCATGGCCGGGAATATTTTAGGCAAGGGTTACCTGGCCGGCATCGGGATGTCCATCGGAACGGTTTTTGGACGGATCTCAGGCAAGGAGGCAGCGCGCAATGCACAGCAGTGACGCGGTGGAAGAATCCAAGCGCGCGATGCAGATATGCAACTCCTGTCGATACTGCGAAGGATTTTGTGCGGTCTTCCCGGCCATGGAGCGGAGAAGGGCGTTCACCAGTGAAGACATAAGCTATCTGGCGAATCTTTGCCACAACTGCCGCGGCTGCTACTACTCCTGTCAGTACGCGCCGCCTCATGAATTCGGAGTGAATCTTCCAAAAGCCTTCGCCAAGGTTCGCATGGAAAGCTATGCGCAATATGCCTGGCCGCAGGTATTCTCCCGGGCCTTTGAACGCAACGGGGTGGTCGTCTCATTGATCTGCGCACTCAGCATCGCTGTGGTGCTAGCCGGCACGACGATGCACACGGGAGCAGGCACGTGGATTCAACGCTCTGGACCTGGTGCGTTTTACCAAGTCATATCCTTCCGCGTAATGACAGGCATTGCTCTCATTACTTTTGGATTCGCGTTATTGTCCTTCGCTATAGGCGGCGTGCGCTTTTGGCGCGATATAGGCGGGCAAAAGGGGACATTACAAACTAAGGCTGTCACTCGTGCTTCAGTAGATATTTTGACACTGGTCAATCTTGGCGGAGGAGGGGAAGGCTGTAACGATGTTGATGAGTCTTTCTCGACTCGGCGGCGCCGATATCACCATGCACTCTTCTACGGATTCATGTTCTGTTTTGCGTCGACAACGGTTGCGGCTGCATACGATCATTTTTTCCACTGGATCGCCCCTTATCCGCTTCTCAGTGCTCCCGTCGTCTTGGGAACGATCGGCGGAATCGCGATGGTCATTGGGGCTACGGGCCTATTCGCGCTGAAAATGGTGACTGATCAGACACCTTCTGCGCGTGATCTGTTGGGCGCAGATGTTGCTTTGATTTTGCTACTTGGCCTGTCCGCGCTCTCCGGGCTCTTGCTCCTCTCATTTCGCTCCACCTCAGGAATGGCATTACTACTGGCTTTGCATCTCGGCTTTATCTTGGCACTATTTATCGTGATGCCATTCAGCCGCTTCGTCCACGGCATCTACCGCTCGGCAGCGTTACTGAAGAATGCCATCGAGGAGCGTGACACAAATAGGCGAGTGGTTGATTGATATCGATAAACAAGCGCATGCAAAACTTCTAGTCCACATCAAAGCGCAGCTTAGTTCGAGCAGTTAGTAGAAAAGGAACTTTCCAAACTCCTTATGCGTCGGCGAACATTCGTAAGATCCTCATTGGCAGCGCTTCTCTTTTCACGGGAGAGTTTTACTATCTCCTCGCGTGAACATTCAGCATCAATGTCTTCTGATACAGAAGCCACTCCGGAGACAGAATCTCTCACCCTCGAGGTTTCACGATTCATCGTCAATCAAAAACTGGAAGACATCCCACCCAGTGCGATTGAGGCCGCAAAGCGATCTATCTTAGACGGCTTGGGAGTGGCGCTTTCGGGTTCGCGTGCTGCCTCCGCAGCTCTGATGGAAAAGTACATCAGATCACAGGG
>JAOAPL010000040.1 GCA_025462925.1 Acidobacteriaceae bacterium | reverse complement strand
CGCAGGCGCGAGAGAGAGTGCGGCAGCTTTCGCGTTGGGTCGGTGGTGGTCATTGATTCAAAAACTTTAACCGCGGATCAAAGAAAGATAAAGGCGGATTGGTGATACATCCAGGGGCTAAAACCCCTTTTTCTATGGAAGACTTTTCGGCACGACTAAAGTCGTGCCCCGATACATTCGTGCCCCGAGACGTTCGTGCCCCTGATACGCTCGTGCCGATACGTCATTACTGTCGGCACTCGAGCCACCTCAGAGGCTAAAGCCACAATTCAACTATTCAGCAATGCAGGGCTGAAGCCCTGCGCCACCCGAGAGGGAGTTGTCGGAATGACAAATCCAAAGATGTATGACAAGGCCAAAATTATCACTGCGCAGTCTTTGCCCGGCTCTGAAGTATCGCAAAGGCCTCTCCGACAATGTAAATGGAACCGGTGATTACGACTACTCCGTTTTGTGGAGTGACGGCGCGGGCGCGTTCGATGGCCTTGGCGACGGTGGGTTCGAAGATCATGTCAGAGCCTGCGGGGCCGGCGAGTTCGCGAAGTTCGTCGGTGGTGGCCGCGCGCGGGGAGTCGGCGTGCGTGGCGATGACATGCTGCGCGAGTGGAAAAAGAATCTGCGCGATCTCGGCGATGGCTTTGTCGCGCATGGCGCCGAAGATGAAGGTGATGGGATGGGTGGTCGCAGTCAGGTCGGATTCAGATTCGGCGAAGTGTTCGGATAATGCGGAGCGCAAGGCCCATGCGCCCGCGGGATTGTGGGCGACGTCGAGGATGAAGTCGGGTGAGCCCACCCTGTCGCCTTGCGACAAGGGTGGGGCAGCCACTTTCGTCTCAATCTTCTTGCCCACCTGTGACTGCGTCACAGATGGGGCACCCGGAATTAATTGGAAGCGGCCGGGCCAATAGGTGTCTCGAATACCGGTGGCGATGTCCTGCGCGGTGATGGTGAATCCGCATTGATTCAATTCTTCGGCGGCGGCAATGGCGAGTGCGGTGTTGCGGAGTTGATGTCGACCGACGAGTGGAGTCTCGATCAGAACTTCTTCGCCCAACACTTCGAGAAAATATCTTGTTCGCAGAAACTGTCCGAGCTGGGTGGCAGTTGGTCGAAGGTGATCGAAGCGGGCCGCGCCCGGAGTGACGTTGGGCACGTATTTAGTCGCGCTCACGCCGCGTGCATTGCGTTCGACAGCGATGCGTCCGATGGCATCGTTGGCTTCCGGATGCTGGGGCAGCGTCACTAGCACGCCGTTCTGGCGGATGATGCCGGCCTTCTCCACCGCGATTGTCGCGATGGTGTCTCCGAGATATTGTTGATGGTCGAGAGCGACGTCGGTGATGACGGAGATGCATGGGTCGGCGATGTTGGTAGCGTCCAGGCGTCCGCCCATGCCGACTTCAAGGACAGCGATCTCGACGCCGGCGCTGGCGAAGTACTCGAAGGCCATGGCGGTAAGCATCTCAAAAAAGCTTGGCGGCAGAGGCAGCGCGCCGCTGGCGACGAGCTTGCGCGCGGCGGAATCGACGCGGTCGTACATCTCAGTGAACTCGGCATCGCTGATGGATTCGCCGTCGATCTGAATGCGCTCATTGATGCGAAGCAGATGCGGTGAAGTGTAGAGCGCAGTGCGATATCCAGCGGTGTGCAGAATGCTGGCGAGAGTGGCGGATGTCGATCCCTTGCCGTTGGTGCCGGCGACGAGTACTGCAGGGAAACGTCGCTGCGGATTACCAAGCGCTGCGGCCAGCGTGACCATGTGCTGCAAGTCGAACTTGCGTGGCTTGCCGAGCTCGTGTCCGAGGGCGTAGAGGGCTTCGATAGCGGAGGAGTAGGACATGGTGGTAGTTAGGTAATGATAAAGGTCAAAGGCAAAAGCTTGCCACGGATTTCACGGATGGAACGGATTTACACGGATAAAGCAACAGCGTGACAGAAGCAAAAGCGTTCTTACCGCGGAGACGGAGAGAAGCGGAGGAGAGCAAGACGAATGTAGAATGCAGTGAGAATGAAACCGCGTATTGCCATTCCGCTTCCGCATTCGCAACGGCCTGATTACAACCAGCGCTCGCTTCCCTATTACAAGCATGCTATTGAAGCGAGTGGCGGCGAGGCTGTGGAGGTGCCGCTGAATGCGAGTCCGGAAGAGGTGGCGAAGATCATCACCGATTGTCAGGGAGTGTTGCTGCCGGGGAGCCCCGCGGATGTGGATCCGCAAAAATTTGGCGAAGAGCGCGATCCGCAAACTGCCGACTCTGATCCTCTGCGGGACAATGCCGACGAACTGCTTCTGCAAGATGCGTACAACATGCGCAAGCCGGTCTTTGGGATTTGCTACGGATTGCAATCGCTGAACGTGTGGCGCACGGGGACGTTGGTGCAGCACATTGAGTCCTCGAGTTTGAACCACGCCGTGGGAAGCAAAGCTGGACTTTCGCACGCAGTGAGTGTGGAACCGCACTCGCGCTTTGCGGAGATTGTGGGCGCGACGGCGACAATCCCTGTGAACTCCAGCCATCACCAGTCCGCAAATGTTGTGGGCGACGGATTGCGCGTGGTGGCGCGCGCAGAAGACAAGATCATCGAGGCTGTCGAGGGGACGAATCCCGAGCACTTCGTGCTGGCGGTGCAGTGGCATCCGGAGCGGAGCTTTGATACGGATGTCGCGTCGCAGGCGCTGTTCAAGAGATTTGTAGACGAGGCGCGGAAGTACAAGCCGAAAACACAGTAGCCAGTAGCCAGTAGTCGGTAGTCAGGAAAGACGCGATTGCAATCTGCCGCATTCCCACCCTTCGCTGCGCTCAGAGTGGGCACCCGCGAAATGTCAGTTTCGCGTTTCGAGTTTCGAGTTTCGAGTTTCAAAAACAAACGCAAATTGAGCACCCGTTTTCTGTCGAGGAGTTTCCAGTTTCTCGTTCACCCACCTGTGGCTGCGCCACAGATGGGGCACCCGTCGTGTCAAGAGTTTCGATCCTACCCCCCTTTGCTGCGCTCAGAGTGGGGCACCCCGCGTGATGTCACTTACTTCATTGCTGCTGCTTTTGTGATGAAGCGGTTGAGGTTGCTGCTGTTTTTGTGGTGAAACTCTTGACCGCGCTTTTTACTCCATCGCTCTTGCCATTGGACTCCATCGACTCCACCTTGTAGTAGTACGTTGTCCCGGGCTTGAGATCTGGCATTCGCACGCGGAAGACGGTATAGGAATGGCCCCGATTCAGCCTAATGGGATTTTTCGCCGTCTGGCTCAGGTCTGTGGGCTTCGTACCGAAGTGCACAACGCCGTAATGCTCGGGCGAGCCTCCAGGGTTGTTGCTTGTCCAGGTGATGATCGCAAAATCGGGATCGACCCTTTCCATCTCTGGCCCCTTGGTGATCTCAACGCGCGTGGCTTTCTTAGTAGTAGGACTCACTTGCGTGGCCGCTGGGATAGAGGAAAGCAGGCCACCGATCATAAGCATCATCATGAATTTCAGAAACGAACTGTTCATAGACACACCTCAAACGGATTTACTTGCAATGGAAAAAAAGGGGCATGGAGGCCCCAGGAGGCCCCCATGCGTTACGTTTCGTTCTCACTAGTCCTCGCCATCCGCGATCACGGAATAGGCTTGGTTGGGAGAGGTTGCACGCCGCAGACAGCCGCTGCACAGGCCGGAAGTTGCGGAGTCGGGATAAGGGTCTCATTACCTTGAGTCGCAGCCGTACCACCCTTCGTGCAAGCACCCGTAAAGGTGTCAGCGTTGGGGTAAGGTCTGGTGAACCCATCCGTGAGTGTTTGCAGGAAGGCAACGATCTGGTTCTCTTCCTGGTCCGTCAAGCCGAGTTTACCGGTGGTCATGTCAAGGTTGTTCTTCACCTCGGGCATAGGCCAGCAGTCTACTTTTTCGGTCTTTCCTGCCGGGCAGTGCCCGGAAGTGACGTTGAATGCAATCCCCTGTACGTCGCGCGTGTTGTAGAAGTGGACGAGTTGTTTCAGGCTCTTGATGTAGCCATTGTGAAAGAACTCCTTCTGGAAAAAGCCGACGTTCTGGCCGTTCACGATCGCGCCGGGCGCCTCGGTGGAGGGACACTGCGGCGGTGCCATAGCGACATTGCGCGCCGAAGAGACCTGGAATTGGCCGTCGCTCTCTGGTGCAAATTGAACCCAGCTGGCGTTCGGGTTGGGGGCGGAACCGAAACCGCTTCTGAGGAAAGTTCCTAATCCCAGATCTCGGTAGCCGAAGCCTAAAGGATTGGGAGTGAACCCTAAGGAATCCGGCGTGGTCTGGTAAAAGAAGGCATCCCTGGGATTCAGAGGCAGACCCTCATTGGCCGAGCCAAAGCAGGTGAACAGAGGGGTTACAAGTGCTTCGTCACTGGTGTCGGTCAGATTTGGCGTTAGAGTTGTTCCCCTTCCGTCGAGGTGGCATGAATTGCAGTTGCCCTTGCCTTTGAAAAGGTTGTAACCCGCCATCTCGTCTGCACTCAATGGGTTTTTCTCCGGGTTTGCCAGGAACGCATCAAATTTCGACG
>JAOAPL010000067.1 GCA_025462925.1 Acidobacteriaceae bacterium | reverse complement strand
TCCGGCAACAAGGTATCAGTGGAGTTTTGGTTCGATTTCAAACGTTAGAGTACTAAGACTTTCGATTGCGGATTAGGGTCAACACTCACATGAATTTGTTCTCTGAAGCGGGTACACTTGGAACTCGAATGCGTAAGCTCGTACTTTTTCTTCTCACTACACTCTTATTCGTAATCCCCTCTGCCGCGCAGACGGATTGGATTCGCACTGGCACGGGGCTAGGCGTGGAAAAAGTCCGCATCGCCGTTCCGGATTTCAAGACCTCATCCACCGATCCTGCGAATGCCGATCTACTCAAGACATTCAATGACACCCTCTTTAACGACCTGACCTATGCCGGCATCTTCGACGTAGTCTCCAAGAGTTTTTATCCCTTGCAGATCCCGGGCACGCCTCCGGAGATCCAACTCGCGTCGTGGGGCAATCCTCCGCCGAATGCGGCAATGGTCGCCTTCGGAAACTTCGGCAAATCGGGCGACGATGTTGCTATGCAAGGCTGGCTCTTCGACGTGAAGAACACCGCCTCACCGCAGGTGTTGGGAAAACAGTATCGCGAGAAGGCGACGACAGAAAACGCCCGCGTGATCGCGCATCGCTTTGCCAATGAGATCATCTTCCGTCTTGGTGGCGGCATTCCCGGCATAGCGGAAACCAAAATCGCCTTTATCAGCGCGCGCACCGGACACAAAGAAGTCTGGATGATGGATTACGATGGCGCCGGACAAACACAGCTCACAAAGCTAGGCTCCATCTCGCTCTCGCCCCGCATTTCTCCGGATAACGGACGCGTCGCATTCACCACCTTCGCTCGCGGCGGCGTTGACCTTGCCATGTACTCGCTCGAACTTGGACGCACAGTCACTTTCCCCCGGTTCGCAGGAACCAACGTTTCGCCCGCGTGGTCAGCGGACGGAACCAAATTGGCATTCTCTTCATCGATGCGAGGCGACCCGGAGATCTTCATTGCAGACGCTAACGGCGCAAATCCCAAGCGCGTGACCGCGAACAAAGGCGGGAATGTGTCCCCGGTGTGGAACCCCAAGACGGGAACACAGATCGCGTTTGTCAGCGGCAGAAGCGGCCTGCCGCAGATCTACACCATGGAATCCGACGGGACTAACTTGCAACAGGTCACCGATGGGGGATACGCTGTTTCACCGTCGTGGTCACCCAATGGACAGTTTCTCGCTTTTGCGTGGCGGCGCAAATACGGCCCTGGCGCGCCCGGCGGACAAGATATCTACGTGATGGACATCGCCAGCAAGCAATGGGTGCAGCTTACGCATGACAGCGGAGTGAATGATTTTCCATCGTGGTCGCCTGACGGACGCCACATCGTTTTCGAATCGACTCGAAGCGGCGGCACACAGATATGGACGATGCTGGCGGATGGCTCACAAGAACGGCAGTTAACTAATTCAGGACATAACCAGCAACCAAATTGGAGCTTTAAGTAAGTAGCTGCATCTATAGGACAAACTACAGCACTATTTCGAAAACGGGGACCTAGTTCAGCATTTGCGAGACAACTCGCACGGAGGATGAAGTGAACGTAAGCGCACAATCGAAGTCATACTTTGCAGTATCCACTCTGGCAATCCTGCTTCTCATCGCGGGATGTCACAAGAAGGCAGCGCCTACACCGGCAGCGCCGCCACCGCCGCCGCCAGCGCCCACCGCGTCAATCTCTGCGAGTCCGAATGCGGTGGAACGCGGGGGAACATCGCAACTCACCTGGCGCACTGAAAACGCCACGGACGTGACCATTGAAGGAGTGGGTAAGGTCGATCCCAATGGATCAAAGGAAGTGAACCCGACCGAATCCACCAGTTATCGCCTGGTGGCGAAGGGACCCGGCGGACAGCAGGATGCTACCGCGCGCATCACGGTAACCGCGCCTCCTCCACCGCCGATGGCAACGCCCGCCCCTGTCTCCATGACGGACGAGCAGTGGTTCACGCAGAACGTGAAGGATGTTTTCTTTGACTACGATTCTTACCAGTTACGTCCGGACGCGCAACAGATCATCGCAGCCGACGCCCGCGCCCTGTCACAGAAGCCGAACCTGAGAGTGCTGGTGCAGGGCCATTGCGATGAGCGTGGCTCCACCGAGTACAACCTTACACTCGGAGATGAACGCGCAGCCGCCGTCAAGAACGCCTTGGTAGCAGCGGGCGTTCCTGCCAGTCGCATCGATACTCGTACCTTTGGTAAGGAACAACCGTTCTGCACGGAATCCAGCGAAGCCTGCTGGCAACAGAATCGTCGCGGACACTTTGCAGCCAATCGATAAAAGCTGCCATGGCCGGGACAAACGATATTGCGATTGTCCCGGCTGTGGACAGTAACCAAAGTGGAACGAGGGAGTCTATTTCCGCATCTAAGAACGAGACCATGACAAAAAGAAGATTTGTCCCGCAATTTCTTATCGGCCTGATGCTGCTCTCGGTGGCCAGCACGCCCGCAATCGCCGGCACCAAGGAGCAGTTGATCCAACTGCAGACCCAAATGCAGGCCTTGCAGGACCAGATGGCGCAAATGAAGACGTCGTTTGATGAACGCATGGGCGTCATGCGCAACCTGGTCGAACAGACCACTGACAGCGTCAACAAGATGAACGGTGCTGTCGGCGCGCTCGACAAGAGCATTCATCAGCAGTCCGGCGACTCCGGCGCCAAGGTGGACCAGTTGTCCACGCAGGTTCAATCGTTGCAGGATTCTGTGGATGAGCTGAAGGGCCGCCTGGCGAAGGTCAGCAAGCAACTGGAAGACATGCAGGCTGCGCAGCAGAACCTGAATGCCGCGCCAGCTGCTGCAAGCGCTGTTACTCCGGGCCAGCCTGCTCAGGCACAAGCGCCCCCGGCCGATGTGCTCTATAACAACGGACTCCGAGACTACAACGCCGCGAAGTTCGATCTGGCGCAGCAGGAATTTGCCGACTACATCAAGTTCTATTCCAACACGGACCTCGCCGGCAACGCGCAGTTTTACCTTGCCGACATGCAATTCCGGCAAGGTAACTACGAGCAGGCGGTGAAGGATTACGACCGCGTGATCGAACAATATCCCGGTGGGAACAAAGCCGCTGCGGCTCAGTTGAAAAAAGGCTACGCGCTGATCGAACTGGGACAGCGGGATGCCGGAACCAAGGAACTACGCAGCTTGATCGGACGTTATCCCCGTTCAATCGAAGCCAGCCAGGCCAAAGATCGTTTGAAGAAACTCGGGGCCGCTCCCTCGGCCTCGAAGCCTTCTCCCGCCCGCCGCAGAAGCGAATAACCTTCCCTCTTAGTTCCCGCCGCTACCTTCAGCCTTCGCCTCAGGCGGATTCAACTTCAGAGTCCGCAAACAATATCGGATCTCCTGCGCCGCTTCGGTAACGCGCATTCCATCCTGCACCATCAACTTGCATGACAGAGCTACGCGGTTCGGCGAATCCGGGCCCAAGTCAAAATGCACGCGGCAATACTGGCACTCTTCATTCCAGCAGAATCGCCCATATGGAATCGTCTCCGGCGCGATGTACTGGAACGCGCGCAGCAGGATGTTCCCTTCCGGCACCTCAAAGTCTTTGCCCAGGACGTTGATCTTCACCAGCTTTTCAAATGGTTTATAGAGAGGGCCAGGGACTCCGGGAGGCGTGGACATGGTCGAACAATTGTAAGGCAGAACTGAAATCGCGCAACACGGAATCCGTCTGCATCTGACTTAGTAGCAGGTTGATCGCTTGACTCGCATTCCATTCGGGCGCAAGCTTGCAAAAAGACGGGACCATCCATGAATGCCACCGACAAGAATCGCGATAACGACCTCCACAAGGGCGCTATGGAAGACGACGCTCCGAACGAAGAGCACAACACCTCAATGCGCGGACAACTAGGCCATCGCAACAAGGACGAGATCATCGACAACAACGATACGGATTACCCCGAGCCCGGCGAAAGCCCCGAACACACGGGACAGGATATGGATCCCGGTCAGCGGCAAGAAAGAAATCAAGGCGACAAGGCCGAAGGCCCGCTGGCAAGTTGATGAGATTGTTGTTTTAACGGGATAGTTCTTGCTTTGAAAGGGCACGGCTTCAGCGGTGCCGTCGCGAGCGAATCCGATCCGCGGCCTTACATCAACGACGCCATTACCTTGTCCAGAACTTCCTTCGGCGGACGCACTGTCTTTTCCGGCAACGTCGCCAGCGGCTCCTCGGTCATATTCAACAGATCCACGAAGTTCGGCTTCTCGGTGTTGATATAAAGAACGCCGGTCAGCACTTCACCGCGCTCGTTCGATTCATGTAACGCCGTCATGGCGGCGATCCGATTCCTAGGATTCCAATCCGTATTCAGCTTACGCAACCGCAGGTGCGATCCGTCATGCATGCGGACATCGGTCGTCGTACCTGGATCGTAATCCACATCGATATTTTCGAAGTGCGGCACAAAGCCGACTTCGTGGATCGCCTCTTCGTGGTCCTTCATGTACTTGTAGGATTTTGTCGAACCCTCGTGATCGTTGAAAGTAACGCATGGAGAGATCACGTCAAGCATGACCGTGCCCTTGTGCGAGATGGCGGCCTTGATCATGTTGTGCAACTGTCTCTTGTCGCCTGAGAATGAGCGGCCTACAAAGGTCGCGCCGAGTTCGATGGCTAAAGCGCAAATATCGATAGGAGGAAGATCGTTGATGACGCCGGTCTTGAGCGTCGAGCCTACATCGGCCGTCGCCGAAAACTGTCCTTTTGTGAGCCCGTAAACGCCGTTGTCCTCGATGATGTAAATGAGAGGCAGATTGCGACGCATCAGGTGGACGAATTGTCCCGCTCCGATGGAAACGCTGTCGCCGTCGCCGCTGACGCTGAGTCCTACCATGCTGCGGTTCGCAAGCGTTGCCCCGGTTGCCACCGAGGGCATGCGCCCGTGCACAGAGTTAAAGCTGTGCGAGCGGCTCATGAAGTACGCCGGGCTCTTTGACGAACAGCCGATCCCGGAGAGCTTCATCACCCGTTCGGGCTGGATGCCCATGTCATAGAAGGCGTCGATGATGCGCTCAGATATCGCGTTATGTCCGCAGCCCGCGCAGAGAGTGGTCTTGCCGCCGCGATAGTCAAGCACTTGAAGCCCGATGCGATTGGTCTTTGGAGTGGGCGGGGGCGCTGGAGTTGATGTCGGTGTAGTCGCCATTACTTCCCTTCCTGCGAAACGATATCGTCGGTCACGGATCGCGCGTCGATCGGCAGCCCGTTGTAGTGGCGG
>JAOAPL010000025.1 GCA_025462925.1 Acidobacteriaceae bacterium | reverse complement strand
GTAATGCACTGTGTAGGTGATGACCTGCTCGCCATTCGGCGCAATCGTCACCGGGAATTCGACCGTCTGTGCGTCTTTCTTTGAGGATTTCGTGGACTGCTCGGTCAGCTTCCAGTTTGTCCAGCGGTACAGGTGCTCGACCGCGCGCACTTCGACTGCTTCTTTTTTATGATTGCGCAGGCGGATTTCGAATGTTTCGTCCATCCAGCGATGGTTTGAGTCCACCTGATAGTTCGTGCGCTTGCGCTCACCGGTGACGTCGAAGGCGTTGCCGGTATAGACGCGAATAGTTTCATCTTTGGGCGTGTGGTCAATCACGTTCTCGCCGACGAATTCGAGGTGGCCGTCGGTGTCGCGGCGGTAGAAACGCAGCTTGCCTTTGGGTAGCGGGATTCCGAGATGATTATTCTCGGAGTTCTTGAATTCTTCCATGACCCAGACTTTAGGATTGGAAGCCGTGCCGTAGTTCGCGTCCTGGCGGATTTGCTCGGGATTGTAATACCCGTAATCGGCGAGTCGCGCGCCGTCATAGATGAAGAGTCGCTGGGCGTGAACACTGGTCGCGCGTACAAACTCCACTTGCTTGGTTTCTTCGTCGCGCAGAGTGGTGGGACGCTGAAGGGTGTAAAGGTGAAATTCGTCGAAGGATTTTTCGCGGACGACCGGGGCCATCGCGTCTTCATTCACGGCCATCGCTTTCGCAGCGTACGCGCGGCCGGCGATGGTCGGCTCCTGAATCTTGCTGACGTCTCCCGCCATTAGCTTGATGCGTGCGTCTTCAAACGTCTTGCCGCTGTGGTTGCGCATGGTGATCCAGCCGATCATGTCGAGCAAGTCTGATTTGCCTGCGGGTTGGTCCTGCACGACCACGTTGTAGTCGGACTGCCAGTTCATGCCGCCGCTGACGTAGGAAATTTCCGCATTGAACTTGCCGGGCGTGTCGGTCTGAAGCAGCCAGCTCAAGGTCGGCTTCAGGATTGAATCTGCGCCGAGCGCCGGGAAGATGGGCTGGCCGGGTAAGCCGAATCGCAACACGCCGTCGACTTCGACAATGGGCTGGGTGGACGCAGGTTGCGGATAGCCTTGAATGTAGGTCGGCGAAACGTATCCGCTGCGGACGATTTTGCCCTTGATGATCTCTTCTTTCCCGTTGTTGCGGCCGACGACAAAATCAATTGTCTTGCCTTCGTAGAACGAAAGCAGCATCTCGGGCGAGACCGGGTCGTTGCGATAATTCTGCTCGAGGATTTGCAGCGCGTGGCCATTGGGATCGCGCAGGATGACCGAGTCCGGCTCAAGATGCGCCGCAATTCCGGCAAACTCAGCGTGATTGATGCCCGGCTTCAGATCGAGCGGGACATGCTCGCGTGCGACGAAGAAACTCTGGTTGTAAATGGTGAGCGCGGTGGAATTGTCGTCGGCAAGATTCTCCTGTGCCGGCCGATTCTGGGCCGAGGCGGGCGCGGCGCAGACTTTTATACTGAACATCAACAACAGCGCGGACAGAATCGTTCCCAGCAAGAATCCCAACAGCTTCTTCATGGAACCCTCCCATAGGTGGACCTGGAAGGCGAGGAGCTTTCCGGTCCTATCCAGAGAACGTTGGCGGGGATCCGACTTGCGAGGAATATGTGGCGCGAGCGCCCTCGCCCGCGAACAGGGCGGATTCGCACTACACAAGGTTCGCCTTTGCCGGCGACGTAAACAGCGACCGCCGAGCCCAACGCAAAATTCGCCATCCCACGGCAGCCCCGATCAGAATAGTCGCGAGCCAAAGAAGAACTGTAGGGAGGTAGAAGAGAAACGACGCCATCGCAACACCGTAATCTGCGATGCTGTCGAGTCCCTGCCTCGCCGCAAGTTTCAGCTGATATAGCGGCCGCCAGTGCAGGCGAAACACTTGTGCGTCGGCCTCTGCACGCAGAGAAACCGTCAGGGCAACCGTCTCTACTTGCTTCGACAAAGCATTAAATTCGGCCTGCTGCTGCTCGATTTGTCCGCGGACTTCGTTGAGCTTGTCGCTGACTTCGAGCGTGTCTTTGACTGTTTTAGCTTGTTTCAAAATTCCAAGGTACTGCGCCTCTTGGGCATGCAGGTTGCGCAGACGCGCGGCTTGATCCACATATTGCCTAGTGACGTCTTGAGCATCAAGCTTTTCGCCGTCTACGCGCAGGCCGAGCTTGCGAATTTGGAGGCGGGCCTCTTCGAAGCGATTGGCCGGAACGCGGATGGTTAGCAATGCGCTGGAAGTATCCTGGCCGCCGTAAGTCTCCGAGCTTATGAGAAATCCGCCGATGTGTTCTGCAAGGAGGCGGATCTTTTCGGATATATCTTTCGGGCTCTTCACGACTAGATCCATTGAGCCTGTGCGGCTCATCTTACGACCCTCGTCTGGACCTTGCGACAGTGAAACGGACAGGGACGCGTGTCTCGGCTGGCCATTTTGGATGTGGACCCCGCCAGGTACACCTCCGACCACGCCGGTGACTTTCTGAAACACGACGTCCCGTGGTATTGCAGACTGCCACATCGAAGCCGGCTGCCACTCGGCAACACCCATACCGGTAGCCTTTTCCTGTGCAATGCCTCTTGAGCTATCCATAGGCTGAACCGCACCAAGGTAAATCGCAATCATTCCGGCGGCAATCAGCCATCCTGTCTTTAGCTGTCTATAGCCCCTTTGAAAAAATGCGCCCCATGCAATTTTCACCTTCTTGTCCTCCCGCCCTCACCTTTAGAGGACGTCCAAGCCGATTTTGTTCCCGAGGTGCTCTTCTAGAGAACGTGAGTAGGTTGAATCCTTGCGGTGAATGCAGTGACCATAAGCCGGGGCAGGTTAACGAGCAAAGACAATAAAGATCGGGACAGGGATTGCGTCGGGCTGGAGAAATGTGGACTGCGAGATGAAGGTTGGCTAGGCGGGCGAGGGCGCCCGCCCCACACAGGCGAAATCAGATATCCAAATTCTTCACATCCAGCGCATTCTCTTCGATGAACTTGCGGCGGGCTTCTACGTCTTCGCCCATTAGCGTGGTGAAGATGGTTTCGCACTCGGCGAGGTCTTCGAGTTTGACGGAGAGCAGGGTGCGGCGCTCGGGGTCCATGGTGGTTTCCCAGAGCTGTGGAGCTGTCATTTCGCCCAGACCTTTATAGCGCTGGACGATGAAATCTTTTTTGCCTTCGGCTAGGACGTGGTCGAAGAGATCGCGCGCGTTAGCTTTCTCAACTTCCTCGGTCTTGGCGGCTTTCTTTGGCGCAGGCTTTGCGGATTTCTTTGCAGCTCTTTCCGCGTCTCCGTCTTCAGCCCCGGCTTCGCCGTCAGCCGCTGGCTCATCGCCGTTGGCGCCATTGCCGCTGGCAGAGCCTTTGGCGATGGTTTCGACCACGAACGGAGGCTCCATGAACGGTTCGATCTGTTTGAACTTCGAGAGCATCTGTCGGTACTCGGGGGTGGAGGCCAGCTCCCAGTTGATGAGGTGCTCGGCGCCCTGCGAGTTCACGTAGCGAACTTCCCAGAGGTTGTGTTCTTCGTCGAAGCGCGAGTCAACTTCTTTGAACTGCAATTCTTTTTGCAGCTTCTTCAGTTCCTTTTCCAGCTTCTCGATTTTCTTAGGCGGAGTTTTCTTGTCGCCCTCGAAGTCGGCACGCTTCGAGAGATCGAGCTTGGGCAGCAGGTCGGTTACGCGCGGGTTGCGCAAGCGCTTGTCGACCTTCTCATGGAAGTCGAGGAATTCCTTCAGCACGGTAATGAATTTTGCCAGCGCCGTGCCTTCGAGTTTGGCGGCCCCTTCGCCGTAGCGCACAATCAGTCCTTCCGATGCGCGCTTGACCATGACCTTTACGTACTCGCGGTCGTCCTTGATGTATTGCTGCGACTTGCCCTTCTTGATGGAGTAGAGAGGCGG
>JAOAPL010000206.1 GCA_025462925.1 Acidobacteriaceae bacterium | reverse complement strand
TTGGAAGTGGATGAAGATTCGCGGCTGGGAAATGAGTTGATCGCCGGCGGCACGCGATACCACGCGCACCACGTGCCGGATGAGGACCTCACCGCAGAGTTTTACGAAACTGCTTGCGAGAAGCTGGAAGCTGCGGAAATCGCGCAGTATGAGATATCGAACTTCGCGCGACCGGGATTCGAATCGAAGCACAATCTTAAGTATTGGACGCGGCAACCGTACTTTGGTTTCGGACTGGATGCCCATTCGATGCTGCGGGCAATTAATGCGGCCGCTGTGCGTTTTTCGACTATAGATGTCATCGAGAGTTTTCTCTCAGCAGAGAGCACGGCTCATTCGGTAAATCCAGTCACCGAAGCCGAGGCGCTCGAGGAAGAGTTCTTTCTCGGATTGCGTTTGAACCGTGGGATCGATTTGCGGGAAGTCGCGTCGCGCATGGGCAGGACAATCCCGCAGGAGTTTGAGGACTCGATCGTCGATCTTGTACACGAAGGACTTCTCATCAACGATGGCGAACGTGTAAGACTCACTGCTCGCGGGCGATTGCTGTCGAACGAGGTCTTTGCGCGTTTCATCGGAGTCGGCGAGAAGGCCGCAGTGGTTTAGTCTCGCGATACAATTAACAGTTCCGGAAACTTCTGAATCAGGTGTTGCGAACGTGACCCATCCAAAATCCGCTCTCGCCGAAAAGCCCTCCGAAACAAAACCACAGGCCATCATTGACTTGCGCAGCGACACCGTCACCAAACCCACGCCGGAGATGCGCCGCGCGATGGCAGAGGCCGAAGTAGGCGACGACGTTTACGGCGAAGATCCGACTATCAACAAGTTGGAGCAGCGCGCTGCCGAAATCTTCGCACGCGAGGCCGCCATCTTCGTTCCCACCGGCACGATGGGCAACCAGATCGCGATCAGGATACACACGCAACCCGGGCAGGAGATCATCTGCGAGGAGCGCGCCCACATTTTCAATTGGGAGATGGCCAGCCTGGCCTCGTTTTCCGGATGCATGGTGCGTCCCGTGCGCAGCGGCAATGGCACCGGCGTGATCACATGGGACGAGATCAAAAAGGCAATCGCGCCAAAGATCTATTACGCGGCACAGACCGGCCTTATTGTTTTGGAAAACTCGCATAATATGGCGGGCGGAGCAGTCACGCCCCTCGAAACCACACAAGAGATTTGCGCAAATGCGAAGGCAGCGGGATTGCCTGTGCATCTGGACGGCGCACGGGTTTTCAATGCCGCCGTCGCGCTGGGAAAGTCCGTTGCGGAAATCACTGCGCCGCTGGATTCGGTGATGTTCTGCCTGTCGAAGGGGCTCGGCGCTCCCGTCGGTTCGTTGCTTGTGGGCAGCAAGAAATTTATCGAACGGGCGCGTGTCTATCGCAAAGCGCTCGGCGGCGGAATGCGACAGGCAGGAATCCTTGCAGCGGCGGGCTTGATCGCGTTGGAAAAAATGCCATCGCGTTTGCATGAAGACCATGCCAATGCCAAATTCCTCGCCGATGGAGTCGCTCAACTTCCAGGGATAAAGCTGGACGCCTCGCGCGTGCAGACCAACATCGTCATCTTCGAAGTGACAAAGCCCGGCGTCGCCGCGCCCGATGTGACTCGCAAACTGGCCGAGAAGAATGTCCTGGCCAGCGCTATCGGGCCATCACACGTCCGATTTGTTACTCACATGGATGTCGACCGGGCGGCCTGCGCGCGTGCGCTCGACGCGATGCGCGCAATATTTGCAAACTAATCCTCCAAAAAACCATGTCAATCAAACTGGAATACTCGACGACTGCGCAGTGCAAGCTGGAATCGGTGTGGCAGACATTCACCGAAGTTGATCGCTGGCCCGAATGGAGCAGCCTCTTTGCGAAAGCGTCGTGGATCGAAGGCGACCCATGGCAGGTCGGCAGCAAGCTATTGCTCGAAGTGGCGCAGCCCGCTGCGAAGGTGAAGGCAACAGTTTCCGAATCCGCTGCGCCGAACCGGGCGGTATGGAGCGGCAACGTGATGGGCGTTACCATCGAGCACCGGTTTGAATTTCTCGCTCAAGCGGACGGCGGGACGCTGATGCAGAGCAAGATAGAACTCTCCGGCCCGGCAACGTTCTTCATCAATGGCGACATGCAGAAGAAGGGCCTCGAAATGTTCTCGACTTGGTTCGACAGCATGAAGACGCAGGCGGAGAAGCTGGGAGCGGAATCACCGGCGATAGCTTAGAATCAGCACTCAAGGGAGAAGAAAATGCAAATTGAGATCCAGCGTTGTCTGTTTTGAAGCGACATCCGCAAAGAGGCCGTGAGCCTCAAAAAAGAGATGGAATCGAAGTTGTCCCTCAAACCGAAGATGAGTTTGGCTATGGGTGAACTGAAAATCCTGGTAAATGGGGAACAGATATTCTCTTACAAAGAACGGAAACGCATGCCGGGAACCGGAGAAATTATGGGCATGATTGAATCACGGAAGGCTGCTTTCTAGTTACCATCTGACTTCGCCCCGCAACGGAAATCCATAGCACAACTGCGTCTGCACACCTTGTATAATCACCTGTTTTGCCCTGAGTGCAGCAATCAACTAGTCTGGTGTAGACCGCTCGGGCGCGGCCCTGTCCAAACAATTTCGGGAGGCACATTTTGGATTTTCAACTCAATGACGAGCAGCTTCAACTAAAGAAATCGGTGCGCGAGTTTGCCGAGCGCGAGATTTTGCCCAACGTGATGAAGTGGGACGAGGCCTCCGAATTCCCGCTCAGCACGGTGAAAGAACTGGGCAAGCTGGGACTGATGGGCATCATTTTCCCCCCGGAATATGGCGGCGCTGGGCTGGGATACGTTGAATATGTGATCGCGGTAGAAGAACTTTCGCGCGTGGATGGCTCGGTGGGCATCATCGTGGCTGCACATAATTCGCTCTGTTCCAACCACATCTATCTGGCCGCATCGGAAGAGCAGAAGCGAAAATATCTGCCCAAGCTGACGACCGGAGAATTTATCGGCGCGTGGGGATTGACCGAGCCCGGCTCCGGATCGGATGCGGGAAGCGCGCGCATGACGGCTGTCCGCAAGGGAAATAACTGGGTGCTGAACGGTACCAAAACTTTTATCACCAACGGACATTACGCGGATGTCTGCGTCGTCATCGCGGTGACGGACAAGACTGCGAACACGCACGGGCTATCTGCATTCGTAGTGGAAGCGGGCACAAAGGGTTTCCGTCCCGGCAAGAAAGAGAACAAACTCGGACTCCGCGCCAGCGACACCGCTGAACTCATCTTCGAAGATTGCGTCATCCCGGCAGAAAATCTGGTGGGCAAAGAAGGCGATGGATTCATTGACTCCATGCGCGTCCTCGATGGGGGCCGAATCTCAATTGCCGCTCTGTCACTGGGTATCGGACAAGGCGCCTACGAAGCGGCGCTGAATTATTCCAAAGAGCGCAAGCAATTCGGGAAAGCGATTGCCGATTTCCAGGCGATCCAATGGAAACTCGCCGACATGGCGACAGAACTCGAAGCTGCCCGGCTGCTCACCATGCGCGCCGCCGACATGAAAGATAAAGGCATGAAGACGACGCAGGAATCGTCAATGGCGAAGCTCTACGCCAGCGAAGTCGCCGTGCGTTGCGCCAACGAAGGCGTGCAGATCCACGGTGGATACGGATTCATCAAGGATTATCCGGCGGAAAAGTATTATCGCGACGTGAAGCTTTGCACTATCGGCGAAGGCACCAGCGAGATCCAGCGGCTGGTGATTGCGCGGCAATTGCTGAAGGACTAGTGATAAGCCTTTAGCACCTAGCACTGGGCGTTTAGTCGTGAATAGACTACTTTAGGGTTTTGGGTTGCGTTCAGCTTTTTCCGTTTTGATCTTGCCTTTATCCGTGGTTAAAAGGCTCTTGCTCTTGAAGAACAACGAACTACAACTTTGGGTCGATCGCATCCGCGCCGGCGAGGTGCGTGCCGTGGCGCGCGCAATTTCCGCGATCGAGAACGGCACTCCGGATTCGGTGGAATTACTCAAAGCATTGTTTCCACATACCGGCAAGGCGCGTGTCATCGGACTGACCGGCTCGCCGGGCTCGGGCAAGAGCACGCTGGTTGACCAGCTTGCGCGTGAGTATCGCAAGCAGGGGAGCACCGTGGGCATCGTCGCCGTTGACCCGACCAGTCCATACACCGGTGGCGCGATTCTCGGCGACCGCATTCGCATGCAGGCGCATCACGCAGACACTGGTATCTACATCCGCAGCATGGCAACCCGTGGATTCCTCGGCGGCCTCGCGCGCACAACCGCCGATGTCGCTACCGCACTCGACGCCAGCGGCAAAGACATTATTTTGATTGAGACGGTCGGCGTTGGACAGGACGAGATTGATATCGTCCGGCTCGCTGATGTCACTATCGTTATTCTCGTGCCCGGGATGGGCGACGATGTGCAGTCCATCAAGGCGGGCATCATGGAGATCGCCGACATTTTTGTGATCAACAAGAGTGATCGCGAGGGCGCAGACCGGGTGGAGAAAGAGATCCGCGCCATGCAGTCGCTGGCGATGCGTGACGATAACTGGAATCCCACGATTGTGCGCACGGTTGCGACCGAGGGGAAGGGAATCCCCGAACTCGCTGCCGCGATTGAAGA
>JAOAPL010000019.1 GCA_025462925.1 Acidobacteriaceae bacterium | reverse complement strand
GGCGTTCGTCTAGTCTTCTACTCCGGTAGCTACCTTCGGAAATAGAACGCCCCCCGCCCGCCTACTAAATTCGTGCAGGGGAATCGCTTGACTTAGCTGTCCTTCGGCAAATGGGGGACTACGGCGTGACCGAACGAGCCCCAAGCGATGGCTGAACAGTCAATTCGAAAGGCGCACCAGTCTCGGCAAACGGACGTCCTGAAAGAACGTTTCTTCTCATGTGCGCACGAGGATGCGCTTTCATTCCAGAGATTTAGCTTGAAAACCATCGCTCCCCTGGGACAGAATGTCTGCCCAACTGAGAACTCTGCCCCAAAGTAACTGTCAACCGAAGCTGAAATCGCTGTTTAAGGAGCCTTAAATGCGTCGCACAGCCTTGGCTTTCGTTTTCTTTACTTTTTTCGCCGCCTTCGCCTGCAGTTTTGCGTGGGCGCAATCAGCAACGACATCACTCCGTGGCACCGTAACCGATCCAAAAGGGGCGGTCGTCACTAATGCGAGCGTGACGCTTGCCAATCCGGCAACTGGATCTTCCCGGAATACGCAGACGGGAAGCGATGGCGTGTATCAGTTTTTGGAAGTTTCCCCAGCCACCTACACGCTTACCGTCGAATCTCCAGGCTTCGCGACGCTGAAGCAGGACAAGGTCACGCTCCAAGTCAGTCAGCCTGCCACTCTAGACGTCAAAATGCAGGTAAAGGTCGCATCAGAGATTGTGGAGGTGAGCGGCGAGGCTCCGCTGGTGAACACAACTGACGCCAGTCAAGGTAACGTCATTGACACCGCCCAACTTGCGGCGCTTCCTGCTGAGGGTCGTGATCCAGTCGCGATCTTGAGTCTTCAACCCGGCGTCACTTTTATCGGCAATGCCGTTGATCAGAATAACGATAGCCGCGGCGGCTCCGTTTCAGGTGCTCGCAGTGATCAAACTAATGTTACGCTCGACGGTTTAGACAATAACGACCAGGTGCTTGGGTTCGCCTTCCAAGGCGCGTTGCGCGCTCCTTTGGATTCTCTGCAGGAGTTTCGTGTAACGACGAGCAACTCGAATGCCGACAGCGGGCGCTCTTCCGGTGCTCAGGTAAATCTTGTTACCAAGAGCGGTACAAACAACTTCCATGGATCGCTCTATGAATACAACCGTTCGAACATTGGCCAGTCGAATGACTGGTTTAATAAGCAGTCGCAATTGAAGTCCGGGCTGCCTAACAAGCCTGGAGTGTTGCATCGCAATACGTTCGGAGCTTCAATCGGTGGCCCAATCATCAAGGATCGGTTCTTCTTCTTTGCCGACTATGAAGGCCAGCGAACGAATGAAGCAATCCAGACGACTCGTGAGGTGCCGAGTGCTTTGTTGCGGCAGGGAACTATGCAGTTTCCATGCGACGCTGGAGCTGATCCAAACTGCACGACTACCAACCCCAATTTCACGGTGGCGTCTGACCCGCGGCTCAGCTCAGGCCAACTTTTGGCAACCATTTCCGCAAGCGATATCGCAGCTCTGGATACAGCTTGCCAATCTGCCCCCAGCAACCCCTGTCCTTGGGGAGGTGGCGCAGACCCCAATGTGCTCGCGATTTTCCAGCAGTATCCCCAGCCGAACAGTGATGCCCTTGGCGATGGCTTCGATTATCGTGCGTTCACCTTTGCTGCGCCGGCGCCTGCCAAGCTTGACACTTATATCGTCAAACTCGATTACAAGCTGAACGAAAGTGGCACGCATACTCTGTTCGTTAAAGGTCACTTACAAAATTTTCACAGTTCGACGGCACCGCAATTTCCGGGCCTTCCGCCCAACGACTTCCTCACAAATAACAGTAAGGGGCTGTTCGCCGGATACACAGCGTTGCTTTCAAATACACTAGTGAACAACTTCCGTTATGGCTTCATACGCCAGGGGTTAGGTGACAGAGGTTTGAGCGCCTCGGACTTCAACCACTTTCGCGGATTGGATGACGTTCGAAGCTTCGGGAACTCTGTCCTGACAAACGTTCCAGTCCACAATTTTGTGGACGATGTCAGCTGGACCAAGGGTAAGCACACGTTCCAATTTGGTGGGAACTTAAGGATCATCACTAATAACCGCGCTGGAAATGCGCAAAACGTTTCCTCTACCAGCACCAATGTATTTTGGCTTGGCCCCGCTGCAATTGCGAATACTTGCACCAGCCTGGATCCGGCTTCCTTGGGGGCGACCGGCTGCGGGGGAACGGACTTGGGATATCCCTCCGTGGATTCATCGTTTGGCGAGAGCTTCGACTTCGCAGCCGCTGCGGTGGCTGGCCTGCTTACCCAAACCAATAAAATTTATAACCAGGACAAGACTGGACATGTCTTTGCTCCTGGGGAGATGATCCCGCGCAATTTCAAATCAACAGAAGGCGAATTCTACGCACAGGATTCCTGGCGAGTTACTCCAAATCTAGTGCTCACCGGCGGGGTTCGATATAGTCTGCTCCAGCCACCCTATGAGATACATGGCAACCAAGCGGCTCCCGACGTGAGCTTAAATGATTGGTTCAAGACTCGTTACGGCGCGATGCTACAAGGACAAACCTATAATTCGAACGATAGACCTGTTTCCATGGCCCTCTCTGGCCAGGCGAATGGGAAAAAGCCTTACTGGAACTGGGACTACAAAGACATAGCGCCGCGCGTATCTCTCGCATACTCGCCCCACGCTGAAAGCGGATTTCTCCACTCACTGTTCGGCGGCGCCGGCAGGAGTTCGATCAGGGCTGGATATGGCATTTACTATGACCATTTTGGCGAGGGTATCGTTAACACGTTTGATCGTCAGGGTTCGTTCGGCTTGACTACTGCTTTGGTCAACCCCGCAGGCAATCAGCAGGTGGACTGCACGCCACGTCTGCTGGATTTAACCACGCTGCCCCCTGCCGGGACGTCTTTCTGCAATCAAACCGTTGTTGGACCGCCTCCGACGGGATTCCCAGTAACACCGCCTACGTTCTTCAATGATGGTTCATTCGCGATTTATTGGGGATTGGACGACAAACTGAAAACGCCCTACTCGCACGTGTTCGACTTCTCTATTACCCGCGAGTTATCCAAGAATTATGTGGTGGAGGCTTCTTATATAGGGCGGCTCGGACATCGCCTACTGCAGGAAGCAGATCTCGCAATGCCCTTGGATATAGTCGATCCGACCTCGAAGATGGACTATTTTAAGGCAGCAACATTGCTAACCAAGGCAGCTAATGCTGGAACAGACATCAACCAGTTAGCTCCCATCCCCTATTGGGAGAATCTGTTTCCGGCAGCCGCGGGAAATCTGGGTTTTGGACCTCCTGGTAGTTCGGGGAATCTGGGCTGCGCACCGGGAAACAATGTAAATGCCGCGAATTACACAGCAACCCAGGCAATGTACGACATGTACTCCTGCTTCGCAGGTAACGAGACAACGGGTCTGTTTGTTGCCGACCTGCTCTGCTTGCCAGCATGCGCGCAGTTGGCGGGCCAGCCCGCGGGAGGACAGCCGTTCAACTTTTTCGATGACCAGTGGTCTTCGCTTTATTCATGGCGCAGCATCGGTAATAGCGCCTACCATGCCCTGCAGTTCACTCTGAAGCACCCTATGAGCAGTGGATTGCAGTTCGACTTCAACTACACGTTTTCAAAATCCATCGATGTTGGATCGAATGCCGAGCGAGTAAACGTCTTCGAAACGGACTTTGGAGGATTCGGCGATCAGGTGATAAATTCCTGGTCTCCGAACCAATTGCGGGGGGTATCAGACTTCGACATGCGGCACCAGATCACGGCTGATTGGGTGTGGCAAGTGCCCTTCGGCCGTGGCCGACACTTTGCGAGCGGTATGGGTAAAGTTGCCGATGCTATCTTCGGCGGGTGGGGCTTCTCTGGTATAGCTCATTGGACCAGTGGCCTGCCGTGGAGCATGGGGTCAGGCTCTGGTTGGCCGACCAACTGGGAACTGCAGGGTCTAGCGGTCCAAACTTCGAATCCCGGCAGAGTAGGCGTATTTCACGACTCCCAGGGTAATCCGACCATGTTCAAGGACTCGACCAAGGCGAAGAACGCTTTTCGGTTCCCGTATCCCGGAGAATCTGGCCAGCGGAATGAGCTGCGCGGGCCGGGCTACTTCGAAATAGATACCGGTGTTCAAAAGGCTTGGAAGCTTACTGAACAGCAACAGGTGAAATTTGCCTGGGAAACCTTCAATCTCACTAACTCCGTACGGTTCGATGCTGCTCTATCCGCTGATAACTTCGCATTGACATTCGGCCAGTTTGGGCAGTACACGAATACGTTGAGCAAGCCTCGCGTGATGCAGTTCTCGCTGCGTTACGAATTCTGAGGCTTGACAGAATATTTGATAACGGCTGGGAATCCTCCCGGCCGTTTTCTTTTGCACAAGTCTGATATCGTGGGCGGCGAGCCCATGCAGCGCGAATATCCAGACCGCCCGCTGGTCGGAGTCGGCGCGATCATCGTCGATCATGGCCGTGTGGCTCTGATCAAGCGCGGCAAAGCCCCGCTGCTTGGGGAGTGGTCCATTCCCGG
>JAOAPL010000092.1 GCA_025462925.1 Acidobacteriaceae bacterium | reverse complement strand
GTGATCCGCAGAAGACCTTCCCGCGATCCATCTACATCTCCGGAACGATGATCGTGGCCATCTACATCCTGGGGACGATCGCGTTGTTGGCAATGGTGCCCGCGGATGCGGTTAATACCCAGAACGGAGTCTTTCAGGCGATTGGCGTCGGATCGAATGTCATCGGAATCGCATGGTTTGGCGTGCTGGCGGCCCTGCTCGTGACCGTTGGAAACGCCGGTGGAGTAGGAGCAACAGTCGCCGGTGTCGCACGTGTTCCCTTCGTCGCTGGAATCGACCGCTATCTTCCGCCGGTCTTTGGCAAGCTTCACCCGAAATGGCGAACGCCTTACGTCGCCATCATTGTGCAAGCAGTGCTTTCGGCGGCGATCTTGCTCATCGCCAACGCAAACGAAAAGATCGCCGGCGCTTACGAGATCCTAATCAATGCCACGCTGATTATTTACTTCATTCCCTTCCTATATATGTTCGCCGCGGTGATCAAGTTGGCCTACACCAAGGACCGCGAACACGACAAACAAGCGGCGTTGATTCCCGGCGGAAAGGTTGGCGTCTGGATCGCTGGAACGCTTGGCTTCGTCGTCACGTTTGTCTCAATCGCCCTGGCGTTTATCCCCAGCAAAGACGTACTGGACAAAACGGGATATGTGATCAAGATCGTTATCGGGACCATCATTGCGATTGCGCTGGGATTTGTTCTGTATTGGCGCGGGGCGCGGGCTAAGAGGGCTGAGGTCGTCTCCGCTTAGGCGCGCGAGCCCACTCTTTCCATTGTCAATTTCGGGGCTGCCCCAGCCTTGTCGCTCGTTTTGGAGCGACAGGGTGGGACCAATCTCTGTAATATTCTCCGCACCAGGCGGGTGGCCCATGTGATTTTGGGTGCCCCATCTGTGACGAAGTCACAGGTGGGCGAGAGTGTGCGAGAATTCCTGGTCGCCGGCTTCGGCAGGTGGAGCAGATGAAAGATGTCGAGCCTGGCCGGTAACTCATTCGCTATGCGAATGAATGGGGCACCCCAGGACAAGATTCGGTTTTGGTCAGCTATACTGCCCCGCGTGAGATAGTGTGGGGCGCCCGGCTTGTTCAAGAAAGAGCTAAAGTTGAGCAATAAATGTATGCGGTTGTTTATTTTTTTGTTGTTTGTCGGATCCGCAGCTGCCGGTCGCGAACCACAATCAAATTTTACGTTCGTCGGGTACCGAATCGATTACTGTGATGCGTATCCCGATCTTGCTATGGCCCATATTCACGTCACAGCGGAGGTGGTGAATCGCTCCGAGAAGGACCTCATCCTCTCTCGCCGTCTTGGGCCACATTTGGATTTGACCGTGAAAGACGTCTCAGGACGAGTGATCTATCGGCCAGATTCTCACATATATGAAACAAAGTGGACGGATCTCGGAGCGAAGCCCGACGACAAGTTGTTCGAGATCGTTAAGCCACAGCAATCCGCGAAAAGGGACTTTGTGATCGACCTACCGATCTCAAAAGATCCAGCGCATCGTGTGGACTGTACACCTACTCCGGGCGTCTATTTGATAGACGCCGTTCGGTCTGCTTGGCCATTCTATGCCGATAGTGGTCGGCCGGTGCAAAAGCGTAGGAGTGGAAGCAATTCGGTACTTTGGTGACCTCAGACCTACGGTTGAGGAGCTTCAAGGTAGAACTTTCGATTCCAGCCAACCTGCATTATTGCGATGCGCAACCACAGCGCGAGAATCTGCCACATTGAGGTATGACACAGAGCCGGATGCCCCAACACACTGGGCCGCGCGCCCCACGCTCTCACTCGCGGAGCAGGCTCGTTGGAACCATCAAGAACGCGGTCGCCACAACATTCGGTTTTGATTCAGCTATACTGCCCCGCGTGAGATTGGCGAATCAGAACAGATAATTTCCAATCCAGAATGACTCCTATATTCTCTTCTAGCGTTTTCCTGGAGGAATTCTTGACAGTTGTGAAATCGCCATTTAATCGATTCGTGCTCGTGCTTTTTTTTGCCGCGGCTACCGCAACAATTTCGCAAGCGGATACGATTACCATCAATCCTACGGATGATGGTTCTATATACACATGCAGCGCTTGCGTTCACGATCCAAACCACAATTACGTACTCGTGAGTGGATACATTGTTGGTGAAGTTGTTTTTTCCACTGCGTCATTCAATGGTCAGGTCGGAACTGCTTTTCTTTCGGTAAATCCGTATGCCATGCCGTTGTGGGGTCCACAAATGTTCGTTTATGGGCGTGCAAGTACGAGTTCAACCATGTCAATCTCTGATCTCGCTTCACCCACCTATCTGGGAACCTGGACCCTCCCAGCAGATCTAAACTTCCACAGGGACGCATTCTTCGATGTCACAAGTTTCCTGCAGTCTGTAAACGCTCCATATGTGGACATCATCCTCAAAGATGCCAGTAGCGATGGCAGCGGCACCGATGTTTTCAGTTCAACTCAATATAATTATGGGCACCCTTCGCAACTGACAGTCACTAACACTCCCGAACCGGCAACATGGTCTCTCTTACTGGTCGGACTAATCGCACCTGCTATCAAATTCGCAAGTTCTCGGTCTCGGCAAAAATAGGCAAATTGCCCACCGTGTAACCTTTTCACACTCTCAGGCAACCAAAGCTCCTCAATTGCTATCTTTATCTGCTGACAATCGTTCAGCCGAGAACCCAGCGGCTGATCCGGCCCGTTAGTAAATAGCAAACATTTCTATTATTTGGCTCCAAAGTGCGGGTTCAGCACCGTCTGGGGTTGCCGCAGCATCTGTCATACAGGACAACGAATCAGGTACTTGGCCGCATCAGAACAAGGACGGCCTGAAAAGGCAATTTGACACAAGCTAAAAAAACATTGGTTCCCGGGCTGACCGAAGCAGAGGCGATCGAACGGGCCAAAGCTGGAGACGCAGCTTCTTTTGAGGCGCTATATGCGTTGCATAAGCGTCGTGTCTACTCGCTTTGTTTGCGCATGGTGGGCAACACCGCTGAAGCTGAAGACCTGGCGCAAGAGGCTTTCCTGCAGCTCTTCCGGAAGATTGCGACCTTCCGGGGTGAGTCGGCCTTCTCCACGTGGCTGCATCGGCTGTCAGTGAACGTGGTGCTGATGCACTTGCGCAAGAAGGGCCTCACCGAAGTTTCGCTCGACGAAATGATGGAGCCCCAGCAGGAGGACGGCCCGAAGAAGGACATCGGCGCTCGCGACAACGTGCTCGCGGGTTCCATAGACCGGGTGAACCTGGAGCGATGTATTGAAAGCTTGCCTCCGGGTTACAGGATTATTTTTGTTTTGCACGACATTGAGGGCTACGAACATAATGAGATTGCTGAGATGATGGGTTGCTCTATCGGGAACAGCAAATCGCAACTGCACAAAGCAAGAATGAAATTGCGAGACCTGTTGCGGTTGAGCAAAGCAGAAAAGGCCGCCAAGCGATAGCACCGTCCTGGCCACGGTGGCTGGCCGAGAGAGCTACTGAATGACTGAAACACCTGAGAAGAAGGGTGAGCGCGGAGTGAGCGCCGTCCAGCGCGAACAAAGCGCGAGGGCGGAGCAGCGAAGTCTGCGGAGCCCTGAGAGGAAAGCTGTATGAACTGCGCCGAGTTTCACAAATTACTTCCCGCCATGTTTGAGTCGGGGGGGCCTGTTGAAGACCAGGAACACCTGGCCTCATGTCCCAACTGTACGGACTTGGTGAATGACCTCCGTTACATTGCCGACCAAGCTAAGCTGCTCTTGCCCATGCATGATCCCAGCCCGCGGGTTTGGAACAACATTCAAGCCAGCTTGCAAAAGGAAGGCCTGGGCCGCGCGGACCGGAAACCCCGTTTGGAGAGGAAATCTCCCAAAAAAAAAGAGTGGCCAACTCTAGGATGGGCGGCCGGCCTCGCAGCTAGCCTGTTGATCGGTTTCGCGTTGCTGAATTATTCGCGGCATCAGAGCGAACCGCAATCCCAATCACAATCCGAAGAGTTGGCCAGCGCAAATACCCAGAACTCATCCGTGTCGCAGGTGCCTGATCTGTCGCAATCTGACAAGAGTCAGGATGATGACACCCAATTGCTCTCTGAAGTTGAGCAGCGGTCTCCGTCCTTGAAGTCCATCTACGAACATAATCTCCACAACGTGAACAACTACATTTCTGAGGCGAAGGACTCGGTGCGATCGGACCCGAATGACGCCGAAGCCCGCCAGCATCTGCGTGAAGCCTACGCTCAGAAAGCGATGCTTTACGAGATGGCTACCACTCGGTCCTTAGAATGAGCAAGAATGCAATCAGGGTGAAGGAGGCCACAATGTTCGAGCATTGCAACAGACAATTGTCTGGCCGCCATCACCGGGGCAGATTCTGGGCAATGCTTCTGACCGCCGCCACCGTGCTCTCGGTCTGTATCTCCCTGAGCGCCGAAACCCGAAAGGAATTCCGCTATACCGTCGGCCCCGGCGCCACTGTCTCTATCGTGAATGAGAATGGGACGGTGATCGTTCGGCCGTCCACTAATCGCCAGGTATCGATCGCCACGACAATGCAGTCCCCCAAGGTGGAGATCGATTCCAACCAGAATGGAAATCGGATTACCACCCGCACGCACGTGCTGCAAAAGACCACCGCGGACCAGTCGCGCGTGGATTACGAGGTCTCGGTCCCGCAGGACGCTAACGTCAGCGTCGATTCTGGCACCGGCCAGATCCGCGTGGAAAACATGCAAGGCAATGTGGCTGTCGAAGCTGATGATTCCAATGTGGACATTGCCGGCGTCACCAACGGCAGCCTGCAGATACAGACGGTCAACGGCAAGGTTAACTTGAGCAATGTCAAAGACAGCCGCGTGCTGGTTACCTCCACTGGCGGGAATGTTCAGTTGACCGCAGTCTCCGGCCCGAAAGTTTCTGTGAAGACCACCAGCGGCAACATCTCTTTTGTCGGTGAATTCGATGGTGGCGGCGCTTTTCTGCTAATGAGCCACAGTGGAGATATCGATGTGCGGCTTCCGTCCAATGCATCCGTGGACCTCTCCGCGCGATCGGTGAAGGGCGCTGTCGAAAACGATTTTCCCTTTCAGAAAAGTCTTCACCCCAGCTTCCAGGTCTCCGAAGGACGCGCCTTTGCCGGCACTTCCAACTCCGGCGCATCCTCCGTGGAACTGCGTTCTTTCAGCGGCAAGATCCGCGTAAAGAAACAGTAATCCACGCCCTCCGCTCCAGTTAAAGAAGTCAATTCAAAGATTTTTTTGTACACTGACAGGTTATGGTCATATGCCTTGTAGGTTTCATGGGCGCCGGCAAGTCCAGCGTTGGCCGTGCCTTGGCCCAGCGTTTGGGATGGCGTTTTATCGACCTCGACGACCTGATCGAAAGCCGCGAAGGCCGAACCGTGGCTGAGATCTTCGCGCGCATGGGCGAGTCTGGCTTTCGCAACGCTGAATCCAACACGCTGAAGGAACTGCTGACGGCGTCGGCTCTGTCCGGGGCTTCCATGGTTCTGGCGCTGGGCGGCGGCGCTTTCATCCTGCCTGAGAACGAGGCGGTTCTCCAACGTGACAACATCATCACGGTTTTTTTGAGTGCATCTGCGCAAGAACTGTGGCAACGTTGTCTCACGAAACAAACTGTGGGCGGCGACACGCGCCTGCGTCCGTTGTTGAAAGACGAAGCCTCCTTCAAGCAACTTTGCCAGGAGCGTTTTCCTAACTACGAACGGGCGCAAGTGGCGGTCACCACCTCCGGCAAGAGCGTAGACGCCATTGCCGATGAGATCCATTCCGCTCTGGCTGCTTCGCTGCCGGAAAAAGGCTAGTGGAGTAGGTCAGAACAGTTTGAAGGAGGTCGAGTGAAACAGCGTACGATCTTAAGCTTGCTCATCCTGGCTGCATGTGTCACCACTGGCTCTTATTGCGCGTCCGGCAAGTCCGCCGACAAGAACGCAAAACCTTCCACCAGCGTGGATTCCGGGACCTTCGGCATTCTTGTGAATGGCAGGCGCGTGGCCACGGAATCTTTTCGAGTAGAGCAGCGTTCAGATTTCAGCACCATAAGCTCCGAATTGAAATTCAGCGACGCCTCAGTCCAGGCCGTGCAGACCTCGGAACTGCTCATGCTGCCGAGCGGCGTGCTGAAGCGATACACGTGGAAGGAAACTCAACCTGGCAAATCGCAGATCGTAGTGGAACCGCAGGACGACGACTTTATTGTCGCGCACATCACGCAGTCGCCTTCAGATCCGCCAAAGGACTCAGTGCATCCGTTGGCGCCATCCACCTCCATACTCGACGACAATTTCTTTTCTCATATGGAAATCCTGGGATGGAAGTACATGGCCGTGAATTGCCGTCCGAATGCGCAGGGCACGAATGATTGCAAGTGGGCGCCATTGCGCATGCCCGTGTTTGTCCCCCATCAGCAGGAATCGATGGTGGTCCAGTTTCAATTCCTGTCCATGGACAAGATGAAGCTCAACGGCATTGAAGGCGAATTCCGTTCATTCAAATTGCAGAGCGAGACCGGCGACTGGCTCCTCTGGTTCAACGACCAGAACAAACTCGTAAGGGTGCTGATCCTCGCCGACAACACCGAGGTATTGCGCGATTGACACCAGGTTCCAATCCATCAAAGCCCGAGGCCACGCAAGTGACAACGGCTGATTCACGGGAACGCAGGCGACAGCAAACCCATCGTTCGGACATCCTGTTTACCTTTGCCGTCCTGATCGGCATTTACGTTGCCTGGCAAGTCATCCATGTCCTGCTCCTGGTTTATGTGAGCGCGTTATTTGCCGTCGTGCTCGCACCTGCGATCGGATTCGTGCGCAGGCTTCAGATCGGAAAATGGCGGCCGGGACGCGGCGCAGCCGTCCTGATCATAATTCTTGTGATGTTGGCGGTGATCATCTTCACCTTGCTCTTTGCGCTACCGCCGATCTTCAGCGACACCCAGGAGATGGCGCAAAACTGGCCTGTGCGGCTCGCAGCATTGACCGAGCGAATCCGCTCCGTGCCGTTCTTTGACAACTTTAATCCCAACCAGCTAAAGGACTACGCTTCTAGCGTTATCGGCGGTGCCTTCGGATTCTTCAGGAACATCGCTGGCGGCGTCTTCGGATTCTTCAGCTGGTTCATCCTCACCGCCTACTTCATACTCGACGGTGAGCGGGCCTTTCACTGGGGGCTGTCTCTTTTTCCGAAGCACCAGCAGCCCCGTCTGGAAAAGACCCTCATCCGCGCGGAAAACCGGATGCGGCACTGGCTCGTCGGGCAGGCCGCGCTCATGATGATCCTTGGGACATCCTGCGCCCTCGTGTTTGGGCTACTGCACCTGAAATACTTTTATGCTCTCGCTGTCTTCGCGGGACTGGCGAACATCATCCCGATCGTCGGCCCGATCGCTGCTGTCACCCTGGCCGGTGTGGTCGCACTCTTTGATTCACCGGCGAAGTTTGTTGGAGTGCTTGCCTTCTTCGCTGTCTATCAGCAGATTGAAACTGCGTTTCTTACTCCCCGCATCATGAGGAGCACCGTCGATCTTCCGCCGCTCTCAGTGATCATTGCCTTGCTTCTTGGCGGAGCGCTGGCGGGTGTGATGGGCGCGCTGGTCGCCGTTCCTACGGCCGCACTCTGCGCCGTATTGATCGACGAATATCTCGTCAACAAAAACGCTTAGCCGCCGCAAACCGCTCATCTTCATTCTGCGCAAATCGCTAGTGTAAAATTCTTCTTTCACAATTCTTTTTCCTGACATATCTATGACCAAGATTCCCGTAGGCATTCTGGGCGCTACCGGCGCTGTCGGACAGCGCTTCATCCAATTGTTGGAAGACCATCCCTGGTTCGAAGTCGCCTGGCTAGCGGCGTCAGAACGTTCTGCAGGACTCACATACGCCGAAGCAGCGAAGTGGAAGATGAATACTGCCATCCCGGAGAGGATTGGCAAGATGAAAGTTGTTGACGCTAATCCCACTGGCGCGCCCAAGCTCATCTTCGCCGCATTGGACGCCGGCATCGCACAAGAGATAGAGCCGCGCTTCGCGGCCGCTGGACACGCCGTTATCACCAACTCCAGTGCTTTCCGGATGCATCCTGAAGTGCCGCTCGTGATTCCGGAAGTCAACTCCGACCACTTACCTTTGCTCGAGAATCAATCGTGGCGCAAGCAGTCGCGCGGCTTCATCGTCACTAATCCCAACTGCTCGGCCATCGGACTAGTGATGGCCCTCGCTCCGTTGGTCCAGGAATTCGGCGTGGAAAAAGTTTTTGTCGTCACCATGCAGGCCATCAGCGGCGCGGGATACCCCGGCGTCGCCTCATGGGACATCCTCGGCAATGTCGTCCCTTACATCGCCAAAGAAGAAGAGAAGATGGAAGCCGAATCGAAGAAACTGCTTGGCTCGCTGGTCAACGCGCATGTCCAAGACGCCGACTTCGCTATTAGCGCGCAGTGCAATCGTGTTGCTGTGGAAGACGGACACACCGAATCGGTTTCAGTAAAGCTGCGCAAGCCGGCGACCAAAGAGCAGATCATTTCCGCATTCGCCAATTTCCGCGGGAAGATTGCCGATCTGAATCTGCCTAGCGCCCCCAAGCAGCCGGTCTTTTATGATCCTGCTCCGGACCGTCCGCAGCCTCGTTTGGACATCCATCGCGGCGCCGGGATGACCACCAGCGTCGGACGCCTGCGGCCGTGCAATCTGCTCGATTGGAAATTCACTGTACTCTCGCACAACACCATCCGCGGCGCAGCTGGAGCTGCCATCCTCAATGCCGAACTTTTGAAGGTGAAGGGCCACCTCGACTGATGCCGATGCCTTCATTTCTCCCAGCCACTCACGCCGTCTCGCAGGTGCCCCGATGATCGTCATGAAATTCGGCGGCACTTCAGTCGAAGATTCCAAAGCCATCGACCGCGTGGTGAAGATCGTTCGCGAGCGAATCGAGTCGCAACCCGTCGTGGTCGTGAGCGCCATGGCCAAAGTCACCGACCAGCTTCTCACTATCGGGAAGGCTGCGGGCAACGGCGACCGCGAGAACGCGATTGACCTCGCGCGCTCGTTGCGCGAACGCCACTATGCTGCGGCGGGAGAACTTCTCAGCACCGGCGTCTTCTCAGAATTCCATTCTGAGCTTGAATCAGATTTCGACTCATTGGACGAATTGCTGCGCGGCATCGCCGCCGTCGGCGAACTCACGCCGCGGACAATGGACAACGTGATGTCATTCGGCGAGCGCATTTCCAGCAAGATGGTCACGGCCGCCTTCTCCGCCCGCGGACTGAACGCCACTCACGTCGATTCGCGCGAATGCATCATCACTGACAACACTCATTCCAAGGCGCTGCCGCTCTTCGACGAGATCAATCCCCTTCTGCACAAGACTGTTCGTCCGCTGCTCGACCACGCTCGTATTCCGGTGATGGGCGGGTACATCGGCGCGACCCGCGAAGGAGTGACTACCACCATCGGACGCGGCGGCTCGGATTTCACCGCTGCCATCATCGGCGCTGGATTAGACGCGGAGCGCATCGAGATCTGGACCGATGTCGACGGTATGATGACCACCGACCCCGGCATCTGCAAAGAAGCTCGACGCATTAAGTCCATCAGTTTTGAAGAGGCCGCTGAACTTGCATACTTCGGAGCAAAAGTTTTGCATCCGGCCACGCTGCTGCCCGCCATCCAGAAAAATATTCCCGTTTACGTGCTGAATTCCCGCAATCCCAAAAGCGAGGGCACGCGCATCTCTGCGCGCGCTCCTAGCAGCAAGAATATTTTCAAGGCGATTGCCGCAAAGAAACGGATCACCATCGTCGACGTGGTCGCCACCCGCATGTTGATGGCGCACGGATTCCTGAAATCCATCTTTGATGTCTTCGACCGTCACAAGTGTCCGGTGGACATGGTCTCTACGTCGGAGGTCAGTGTCTCGCTGACCGTCGATTCCAATGAGGCCATTCCCGCCATCGCCGCGGATCTGCAAAAGCTTGCGGACGTAAAATACGAGGGACGTAAAGCCATTGTGTGTCTCGTCGGGGAGAACATTCGCGGCACACGCGGTATCGCCGCCAAAGTTTTTGGAGCGATTCCCAACATGAACGTGCGCATGATTTCCCAAGGCGCATCGGAGATCAATATCAGTTTCGTGATTGAAGAGGACGACGTCCCCGAAGCGATACAAAGTCTGCACAAGGCTTTCTTCTCGGAAACGGATCCTGAGATCTTCGGCGAGGTGCTCGGAAAATGAGATTGCTCGTCCTTGGCAAAGGCAAGACCGGATCCATCGTCGCGGAAATCGCGAAAGAGCGCGGACACGAGGTCATTGCGATCAGTTCGCAAGAGAACATCGCTGCCGCAGCGCTCAGCCCTGAGAACTTGAAGAGCCTGGGCATCGAAGTCGCCATTGATTTCACCACGCCCACCGCAGTGCTGGAGAACATCTCCGCATGCGCCCGCGCTAAGATCAATATGGTCGTGGGCACAACCGGCTGGTACTCCGAGCTGCACTACGTGGAAAAGCTCATCGAGCAAAGCGGTTGCGGCTTTGTCTACGGCTCCAACTTTTCCGTCGGCGTGAATGTCTTTTTTGAGATTGCCCGTGCTGCCGCTACCGCGCTGCCATTCGGATATACCGCCAAGCTTGTCGAACGCCACCACGCAGAAAAGAAGGACTCACCCTCTGGCACCGCCGCCACCCTAAAGAAGATCATTGCTGAGACCGGCGGCACCGAACCGGAGATCACTTCTGTGCGCGAAGGCGATACCATTGGAACGCACGTGATGCTTCTCGATTCCGAATACGACACCATGATGCTGGTGCACGATGCAAAGTCACGCCGAGGATTCGCCGGTGGAGCAGTCCGAGCAGCGGAATGGCTGCACGGCAAACAAGGCATCTACGAGTTCAAGGACATATTCAAGCACTTGGCATAGGCCATGATGTTTTGGATGATGCGACATTACATTTCTTTCAGAGAGTTGTCAGGTGTCTAGGGCTTCATTATAGGACGGGTGGCGCAGGCCTTCAGGCCTGCATTAAGACTCCAAAGATGAGGGGCTTTAGCCCCTGAGGAAACAAAATGCAACTTCGCGGATGCGGCACCGCACTGATCACTCCATTTCTCTCTGACGGCTCCATCGATGAAAAATGTTTGCGCGAACTCGTCAACTGGCAGATTGAATCGCTGATCGACTTCCTCGTCCCTTGCGGCACCACCGGTGAAACACCGACGCTCACATACGATGAATGGCTTCGCGTCATCGACATCGTCATTGAGACCGCCGCTGGACGCGTTCCCATCGTCGCCGGGGCAACTTCCAACTCCACGCGTGAAGCTGTGCAGAAGGCAAAGGCGGTTGCCGAACGTGGCGGCGTTGACTACATCCTCAGCGCCTCGCCTTATTACAACAAACCCACGCAGGAAGGCCAGTTCCAGCACTTCGAAGCTATTGCCGATGCCGTGGACAAGCCCATCATCCTTTACAACGTGCCCGGCCGCACCGCTGTGAATATTGAACCGGCAACTCTCGTCCGCCTCGCGCAGCATCCGATGATCGTTGGCGTGAAAGAAGCCAGCGGCAACATCTCTCAGATCGCTGAAGTGTGCAACGTGGTGCCAAAAGGGTTTCTCGTCTTCTCGGGGGACGACTCCATCACCCTTCCCGTGATCTCGCTCGGTGGCGTGGGCATCATCTCGGTGGCGTCGAATGAGATTCCCGTGGAGATGGCGGAACTCACTCGCGCCGCTCTCGCCAACGATTGGGAGAAGGCCCGCAGGATCCATGGCCGCTTCCTTCCGCTGATGCAGGCCAACTTTATCGAATCGAATCCCATGCCGGTGAAAGCCGTGCTGGCGATGATGGGGAAGATTGAAGAGAACTATCGCCTGCCCATGGTCCGCATGCGCCCGGACACCCGCGCGAAACTGGAGAAGATCGCGGCAGACCTGGGCTTGGTCGCTTAGATTTTTCCGACTACGACTCTATCCTCTGTACAAAAATACAGGCGAGGTGCCGACGCGCGCCGTATGCCACAATCGCCCATAGCACTGTGACCACAAGACCCATTCCTATGGTGCTTGGCGCCATGGTTATGTGAAACGCGAGGATGTTCACGATCATGGGGCCAAGCAGCACGAGTCCCAGCACGGCATAGCGGTTCACTAGCAGAAGAGCGCCACCGATTACCTGAACCCCAGCGACGAGGAATATGTAGTGAGACTGTAAGAGCACCTCAATGTATTTCCCGGCAAGTCCGGGTGGTGGTGGTGGCGCCGGAATAAAGTTCAGGAAACCGTTTAATCCGAATACGACAAACATCAGCCCCAGCAGGATGCGCGAAATCATGACTGCAATCTTCATGGAATCTCTCCTGCAAAAGAGAATACTGGAATTGTGAAAATTGGAGTACTGAAATGATTTATGCGGCAATCCGCTCGAAATCAGGCTGGGCATGCCTGTGTGATGTGAGCACTTTCCCATACATCCGCTCATAATCCTCCGCCATCCGCGACGCCGAAAAATCTTTGTCCGCGCGATCCCGGCAGGCGCGGGGCTGAATGCGATGAACGGCTTCAATTGCCGCGCACATCTGATCTTCAGTTCGCACTAGCGTCCCGCTCACACCGTTCTCAACGACTTCAGGCAGCGCGCCCCGACGAAATGCAATTACCGGAGTCCCACAAGCTGCGGCTTCCATCGCCACGAGTGAGCTTGTCTCTTCCGCTCCGCTGGTGATCAGCACCGCCTTTGCATTTCTCAGCAGTTCCAGCTTGGTTGCGAATGATGGCGATTTCACGAACCGCACCTGGCTTCCCAGGCGCTGCAATCGCGGCACAATCTCGTATTCGAAATACGATTGGTGATAAGCCAGCGGATACACGGCTCCCGCCAGCACGATCGGCAATCCCGTTTTCTCTGCGACGTCCAGTGCCGTGTGCGTTCCTTTTTCTTCGCAGATCCGGCCTAGCCATAAGAGATAGTCCTGTTTGTGCGTCTGCACGGGAAAGCGTTCCAGCGCGATTCCATTATTGACGTAGCCCATCATCCGGGGAACATCGAGAAAGCTTCTCAACTGCGACTTCGAGACGCAATTGAAATGAACATTGGGTGCGACTCTGTTGAAGAATCCAGCCGGATAAAAACTTCTCGGCAAGTGCAGCGTAGCCAACACCGGTACCTGCAATCGATGCACGTGCGCATCCGCAAAGAAACTGCCACTATGGTCGTGGACCAAGCTGAATCCGGCGCCGATCGATTCGCGGACACTGACCAATTCCATGCATTGCGCCGCGTGCCGTGTCTCATGCACTCTCGCCGAACTAAGGCTGCCGCTGGCCGGCACGCCCGTGGCGTACAGCGACCCCGCGACTTCCGACCCCGAACACGCAGCCACTGTGACGCGCGCACCTTTCGATGTCAGCTCGCGCTCCAATGTCCACAGCACTTGCTCGGCCCCGCCGGAGCTGTTTTCGGAGACCGGCAGCAGCGGATACGCCACAAACAACATCCGCCGCCGGCGATTTCCTTCCGCCATGATCCTCATGCAGTCTTCCCTACTCTTTCGCCGGCAATCGATTTCAGTGCCTCTCCAAACTCCCGACACAGGTCGCGCCCGGAGATTCCCCATCCCCAGCTCTCGTAATTCAGGATGCCCTCGTGTGGTGGTTGCAGAAAGTCGTGCTCAGGCTGCGGCCGATAATCTTCCGCCACTGTCTGGAACTCCGTAAGAAATTCCAATTGCGACCGGTATGAGGAGATCATCTTCTGTTTGCGATCGCGTTCATTTTGCGTTGCAACGATAGTCACATTGTCGTCGGAATCGAGGAACCGCTGCCGCACCAGCCGCTCGTTCATCAATCTATAAAGCGGCATCTCCCAGACAGGAATATCGAACGTGCGTCCGATCACCGAGCCCAAAAAGCTACACGCGTCATGGTCAGGATGTCCGCCCTCATAGGCATGCGTCAGGATCGCATCCGGGCGATCTTGCTCCACCATCAGCGCCAACCACTCGCGGGCTTCTTCGAGATTGCGAAACAACTCCTGGTCCGGCGCATCGAAGCGGCCAACGGTCACATACCCAAGTTGTGCCAGTGCTCTCTGGCTTTCGCGACGGCGCACGGTCGCATAATTCTGCCGGGACTTGTACGCATCCCAAAAATATCGATTGACCGGCGCGCCATTGGTCATGAAGGCGACCGAGGGTGATTTCATGCGCTGCAGCAATATCCCGCAGCCCACGGCTTCATCGTCCGGGTGCGCGACGATGACCAGCACTTTTTCAGATTCCAGTAAGGTTCGGCCCAAGGGACACCCAGCTACAGAGACTCGCGAACGACAAAACGTAAGATGCACATAGAGCGATTTGCGATAGGCTCAATGAACCTTAGACCCGGCTGCCCAAGACCTTTCTTTGTCCCGCACACCGCGCCATATATACTTTCGCAATTCACTCACATGCACCCATTACAAGAAGACATCCAGCGGCTCTTCGCCGATAGCGCCATAAAAGACACCGCCGAAGCCCGGCGCGTTTTCGCCCAATTCCGCGATGCACTCACCGCGGGTCAAATCCGCGCAGCTGAGAAGCGCTCCGACGGCACCTGGCACACGAACGCCTGGGTGAAACAAGGCATCCTTCTGGGATTCCGCCTGGGCAACCTCGTCGAAATGGGCGACCCCAAAGTCCTCTCCTTCGTTGACAAGGACACCTTCCCCGCCCGCAACTTCCGGCTCTCTGACCGCGTTCGTGTCGTCCCTGGGGGCTCGTCCGTGCGCATGGGAGCGTTCGTTGCACCTTCGGTCGTTTGCATGCCGCCCATGTACATCAACGTCGGCGCTTACGTGGACGAAGGCACTATGATCGACTCCCACGCTCTGGTCGGCTCCTGTGCGCAGATTGGCAAGCGTGTACACCTCAGCGCCGCATCGCAGATCGGAGGCGTGCTCGAACCGGTCAACGCCGCTCCCGTCATCATCGAGGACGACGTTCTTATCGGCGGCAATTGCGGAATCTACGAAGGTGCGCTGGTCCGCTCGCGCGCCGTCTTGGGATCAGGCGTGATCCTCACCCGCTCCACTCCGCTTTATGACGTTGTCCGCGGCGAGGTCTATCGCGCCACTGCGGACACGCCGCTCACCGTCCCTGAAGGCGCAGTTGTGGTTCCGGGCTCGCGCGCCATCAGCAAAGGAAAAGCATCCGAATGGGGACTTTCCGTTTACACTCCCATCATTGTGAAATACCGTGACGAGAAGACCGATGCATCCGTAGAACTCGAAGATCTGTTGCGATAGGCGTCAACCATAACAATGCCTGAACACAACCCAGCTCGGTCGAACTCTCTGAAGAACCTCCTGCTCGCAAGCTTTGCCGCCATCACTCTTGCTGCCTTCACCACCGTC
>JAOAPL010000048.1 GCA_025462925.1 Acidobacteriaceae bacterium | reverse complement strand
TTCGGCGTCATCGGACTCGGCGTCATGGGCGAGAACCTCGCCCTCAACATTGAAGACCACGGCTTCAGCGTCGCCGTCTGGAACTATGAGACCGAATGGGTTGACCGCTTTCTCCAGAAAAATTCCGGACGCAAACTGCAGGGCACCAAGACCCTTCAGGAATTCGTGCAGTCGCTCGCGCGCCCGCGACAGATGCTAATGATGATCAAGGCCGGCGACCCCGTTGACATGACCCTCGCCAAGCTCGCGCCGCTGCTCGAACCCGGCGACATCGTCATCGACGGCGGCAATTCCTGGTTCAAGGACACGCAACGACGCGAAGCAGATTGGAAGAAGAAGAACCTCAACTTCATGGGCATGGGCGTCTCGGGCGGGGAAGAGGGCGCGCGTTTCGGCCCATCGCTGATGCCGGGTGGCGCAAAGGAAGCGTACGAACACGTCAGCCCGGTGCTGCAAGGCATCGCCGCGAAAACCGATTCCGGCCCCTGCGTGACTTATGTCGGACCAGACGGCGCTGGACACTTCGTCAAAATGGTTCACAACGGCATCGAGTACGGTGACATGCAACTCATCGCTGAAGCCTATGACGTTTTGCGCAAAGCGCTCGGGCTTGGCGCCGCGGAACTCGCCGACATCTTCGCCGAATGGAACCGCGGCCCCATGGCGTCATTTCTCATTGAGATCACCGCGCAGATCTTTACCGCCATCGATCCGGAGACGAAGAAACCATTGGTTAATCTTGTCCTCGACAAAGCCGGACAGAAGGGAACCGGCAAGTGGACAGCGCAAGTCGCGCTCGATCTCGCTGTGCCTATCCCGACGATCGCCGCTGCCATTGATGCCCGCGTGCTGTCGAGCATGAAAGAACAGCGCGTCGCCGCCGGCAAGGCGATCAAAGGCCCAGCCGATTCAAAATACACTGGCGACAAAAAACAATTGATCTCCGCAGTGCATGATGCGCTCTATGCGTCAAAGATCTGTTCGTACGCGCAGGGCATGGGATTAATCCGCGCCGGATCAGACGAATACAAGTGGGGCATCAACCTGAAAGAGATGGCGCGCATCTGGAAGGGCGGCTGCATCATCCGCGCAAAACTGCTTGACACCATCATGCAGGCCTATGACAAGACTCCTGATCTCCCCAACCTGCTGCTCGCCGAAGAATTCCGCACGCGCATCAACGCCGTGCAGCCGGCCTGGCGCAAGGCCATCAACACTGCTATCGATCTCGGCATCCCAACGCCCGCGATGTCAGCCGCACTCGGATATTTCGATAGCTACCGTAGCGTCGACCTCCCGCAGAACCTGACGCAAGCGCAGCGAGATTTCTTTGGTGCGCACACTTACGAACGCGCCGACAAACCTGGCGCAGGTTTCGTCCACTCGGAGTGGCATAAGTTGATCAAGGGTTAGCCGGCAAACTCGTCGAATCATTGTTCGGACAGTATTACCTCTCGAGTTACCTCTCGAGTGAATGGGATAACTCATCCTTTGTGGCTAATACTGCGCGAGCTCTAATGTAAAGACGATGTAAATTAACGAGATATATGAATAACCATAGAACATGTTCCCGATGAATTCATAATTCTAGATTTTCAAACGTTTGTGCTCATCTTTTCAGCAACTTACGAGCGCTTGTTTTGGTCTGCGACGTGCTCTCTTCACACTAGCTAAACCTCAGGTTTAGGGTCCCACTCACCAGTTCGAAATTTCCCTAAACCGGTTTCTATTGCGGAGGAAGTACACATAATGACAAAGTTTCGAAACTTGATAGGTATATCACTGCTGTTACTTGCAGCCAGCGTACAGATCTTCGGGCAGGCGACTTCAAGTTCAGCAATACGTGGTTCAGTGACCGACCCCACCGGTGCTGCGCTAGTCGGTGCGGACGTTACTGTTTCCAGTTCAGCGACCGGATTCACGCGCACCGTCAAGACATCCAGTGATGGTTCCTACACAGTGGAACCGCTTCAAGCGGGTGTTTACAGCGTGAAAGTCACGAAGAGTGGTTTTGCCATCTCCACGGCCCAAAAAGTGGAAACGCTTGTCGGTGGCACAACCAGTCAGAATTTCAGCCTAAAGCCAGGCGGTGCATCGGAAACCGTAGAAGTTACCAGTGAAGCTCCAATAGTTGATCACCTGAAGACAGATGTCAGCCAGAACATCACGCCTACTGAAGTAGCAGAATTGCCGATGCTCGGACGTGATGCGGCAAACCTTGCTTACCTGGTGCCGGGCATCAAAGCCGCTGACTCGTATGATCCAACGAAGTCGCGCATGGCCGTTCTTTCCGTCAATGGACAGAATGGACGCAATGTCAACGTAACTGTCAACGGCATCGATAATAAGGACAACACCATTGGCGGTACCGTGATGCAGCTTCCGCTGGAAGCCGTCCAGGAGTTTGCAATCTCCACGCAACGCTTCTCCGCCGCGAACGGACGCTCCGAAGGCGCTGCCATCAACATGATCACCAAGTCCGGCACCAATACCCCTCACGGCTCGGCGTTTGCGTTCTTCCGTGATCAGGCTTTCAATGCTGACCAGACACAATCAGATGGCACAAAAACGAACAGTCCCTACACTCGCCAACAATTCGGCGGCAGCATCGGCGGACCGATAGTCAAAGACAAGTTGTTCGCTTTCTTCGCCCTCGAGCGTCTGCGCGAGCACACCAGCATCGTAGAAGATCCGGCGTCCTTCGCCGAACTGACCTTGGCGACTCCCATAGGCGCGCAAGCAGCTGCGGTAATTCCCACGCCCTTCTTCGAAACGCGCCTTAACGGACGCGCCGACTGGCGGATTAACGACAAGCACTCTGCTTATTTGAGCTTCTCCACGCAAGGCAATGACGGATTGAACGATCAATCCGACGGAACCGGCGACTTGACGAATGGCAATTTCACCGTCAACCACATGCAGGTTGGCAACTTTACATTGAACTCTCTGCTCTCTCCATCACTCGTAAACCAGTTCACGTTTGGTTTTCAGTACTGGAACAATCTCATCGCCAGCAACATCTCTGCTCCGCTGGTCACCTTCCCCGACGCTTCGTTCGGGACCAACACCAATGTTCCGCAGCAGTCGTATCAGCGGAAATGGCAGTTTAAGGATGACGTCT
>JAOAPL010000036.1 GCA_025462925.1 Acidobacteriaceae bacterium | reverse complement strand
GACGACTGGCAGAAGGCGCTCAACGTCAACTTGCTGGCATCCGTTCGTCTCGACCGAGCATTTCTACCCGGCATGATCGAACGCAAATCAGGTGTCATTCTTCACATCTCCTCCATCCAGCACCGTCTTCCGCTCTATGACGCGACGCTTGCTTATGCTGCGGCGAAAGGTGCTCTGAATACCTACAATAAGGGCCTGGCAAACGAAGTTGGCCCGAAGGGCGTCCGCGTCAACCTGATCTCGCCTGGATTTATCGAGACTTCAGGCGCACACGGAATGATTGTGCAACTCGCACAGAGCAGCGGCATCAGCGAGGACGCGGCGCGCCGGCAAATCATGGATATGATCGGAGGCATTCCCATCGGCCGACCCGGCCAGCCGGAGGAAGTTGCGGAACTAGTGGCATTCCTAGCATCCGATCGTGCAGCTTCGATTCACGGCGCGGACTACGTGATCGATGGCGGCACTATGCCTACCGTCTGATCACGTATTTTGTGATTGCCGCCTGAGCGCCATCGTGCATGCAAGGATAGTTCGTGGATTGTCGTGCACCCGGAAGTAACGGCCGCAAAACGCAGGAGCCACTTGAATCGAGGGCCATTGTGGGAGCTGTGGCGATCGTGGCACTGCTGATTTTTTCTGTTCCGCTTTGCCTGCTCACATAGCTCGGCCGATACCGCACCGATCTTCCCAGTTCAGTAGGCCAGCCGTTTTCTACCGCTCATTTTCCTGGGCACTGCTTCAGGCTAATTCCTGCGTCCTGCAGCTTCGTGGCCTCTGCTTTCCCGGTTCCGCCCTAAAAACGTTGGGTTCCCTCCCATAAAGCAGCCGCTCGCTTTGGAAGCAGAAGCCCTCGCTTTTGGGTGCCCCAGAAAATGGGGCAGAAAAAGGAGACATTTTCATGTCCTACTTGAACTCAGCAACGATCGTCGGATTTGTTGGAGCCGACCCGGAGCAGCGTCATGCGCGGGACAGCGGTTCGGAATTCACCGTTCTTTCCGTCGCCACACAACTCTCCTGGAAAAACGCAGAAGATAAGTGGGTCTCGAAGTCGAGTGGCATCGCATCGCGATTATGTGGAGTTAAACCCAGTTGCAATGGGATTGTTCCAGGTGTGACAAGTTCCCGTCCTGGCGGAATTGGAGAAGCTCAGCCAGGTCTGAACGTCCCTACTTCCCTTGAACATTCGGACGCGTTTAAGCAGCCAGCAAGGGCCGAGGCAGTCTGCCGGCTTCTCAGCGTCCGACCGGAAGACACGCGCGAGTTCGGCGAAGCGATGCGAGGCCGTAGGCACAAAGGCACCGGCATGGGCGAGGATAATGCGGGCCCTCGGATATGTGTCGACTGTACCGTTCAGCACGAGCTGGACGGCCGTTCAATGCCATGTTGTAAGCAAGGCCAATGTCATGAGCGTGCCTAGAATGAGTTCCACGAACCGCAAGACCTGGAATTCGGTGAGGTGGACTAGTGGCGCCGCTTTTCCGTGTTGTCCACGGTCAGGAGCACTACACACTTCTTCTTATTGACAGAAATGTTAGCCCATTTTAGGCTACGTGCGAAACGGTAGGCGAGCGGCTTTAGGAAAGGATTCGCCAATTTAAGTGGTCTGGCAAATTCTGATTGGATGTTGTTTTGTACCTGGAACACTTCAGTGCTTCAGGCTCCCTTAGAAACATAGCAAGACGCCGAAGTGGTTTTGATCTGTCCGCATTGGCTGCGGGTGAGTTCCATCCGCTGTGCCACTCCAGCGCGACAGAGATCGGGGCCCATGTAGACAACTGTCCCCGTTGTCGGCCAGAATAAGCTGAGAATTGCGAATCGCCAGATTGTGGCGACAAAGTGCATCCGCTGGTCCAGATGATTCTGGAATAGGTCCGCCCCCGCAGCGGTCCAAACAAAGACTGCGTTTCTTACCGAGCCGACCAATCTTTAACTCCATCAGGTGACGCGCCGATCGAAGTCCGTCGTGTGTCTATCGTGCGCGCCATCCTTCGTATCCATCTTGTGTGATGAGGGGGCAGATTCGTGCTCCCCAGACTGAACGACCGCGGTCAACTTGTCGGATTTTTCGTGGACGCCGCGGGAAACACGGATGGACTTGTAGCAACGCCCCATCGCGAGGGTAACTGATATCCCTCTAGTGCCAGCGTAAAGGACTGATCCGCCCTAAGCCCTAACATATCGACGTCATTAGCGAGCCGAGCAATCCTTAGCCCAATGGGTGACGCCCCCCGAGTGGAGTTGTCGTCTGTTCATCGGGGGCGCCATCCACCGTATCCATTCCGAACGATAAATCGCGAAAGGGGTTACTTCATGAGAGAAAAACGACTGATAGCGCTATTGATAGTCTGCGCGGCCGTCGCAGCCACCTTGCTGTTCTCCACTCGGCCCATATCGGCGCAAAACCACCAGCACGAAAAGGGTGAGCCGCCATTCCCGCTTTACAACCCGTACCCGCCTGGGATTCTCCCCGCCAATTTGGAATCAGAGATAGCCAGGGTCCTGCGGGAGATAGATGTCATCGAAGGTAGAGCTATTCAAAGGTGGCACTCCTTACCGCCGCCGACACGATTCGGTCAGCGCCCAGGACCGAATCCGCCCGTCCTTCAGGGCACCGGAACTGAATCAATCGAAACACTCGGCGAGCTTATGCTTTTCGACAAGAACATCTCGCCCGGCAGAAATCAAGCGTGCACGTCTTGCCACATGCCGTATGCCGCCTGGAGCGGACCGATCCC
>JAOAPL010000400.1 GCA_025462925.1 Acidobacteriaceae bacterium | reverse complement strand
AATTCGCGGCAGATTCAGCTGTCGTTGAAGGTGATTTATTAGGGAGCGACAGCTTTCGAGTAATGCAATAATATTGTGAGGCGTGGGCGCGTAGCTCAGTTGGTAGAGCAATGCCCTTTTAAGGCATGGGTCGCAGGTTCGAGTCCTGCCGCGCTCACCACTCTTGGAGGTCCCTCGACTACGCTCGGGATTCCGGCAGCGGCTGAGACGCCCGCTAAACGCCTCAAGTTCGAGTCCTGCCGCGCTCACCGTCAAATTTATATCCTTATATATAGGGTATCTGCGGGATCGATTGCGCCTCTTTGGGTGCTGTGGCCGGCACATCCTGGTTGCGCGAGGCAGAAGGCCGGGAAATCCCCAGCTTCTGCATCTTGTGGATGAGCGTGGTGCGCTTCAAGCCAAGCTTGGTGGCTGCGCCTCTGGGGCCGCCGATCACCCAGCCGACTGCTTCAAGGGTGCGCAGAATCAGAGTGCGTTCGGAGTCTCTCAGCGTAGTTGCCGCCGGAGGTGAAGAGGTGACGACATCCTGAGTCTCTGCCGCCGCCGGCAAAGGATTGGGAAGCACGCCCTGGTTTGAAAGGATCACGGCCCGTTCAATCAAGTTCTGAAGCTCGCGGATATTACCCGGCCAGTGGTACGCGCTTAGCGCCGACATTGTTTCCGGAGGAATATGGTCGATTTGTTTATCCATCCGGCGGCCAAAGAGCTCGACGAAATGCTTCACCAGCGCTGGAATATCCTCGCTGCGTGCGCGCAACGGTGGCAGCATGACGGGAAAAACATTCAGACGGTAGTAGAGGTCGCTGCGAAACTCGCCGTGCTTCGCCATGTCCGTCAGGTCACGGTTGGTTGCAGCCACCAGACGAACGTCCACCTGGTGGGTGCGCGCGCTGCCCAGACGTTCGAACTCCTGTTCCTGCAAGACACGAAGCAGTTTGGGCTGCAATGACGGCGGAATATCGCCTACTTCATCCAGGAAAAGGGTGCCTTTGTCGGCCAGCTCGAAACGGCCGATTTTTTGCGCTATGGCGCCAGTGAATGCGCCTTTCTCGTGGCCAAAAAGCTCACTTTCCAGCAGATCCAGAGGAATGGCAGCGCAGTTCAGCTTCACGAACGAACGCCCGCACCGCGAGCTGATGTTGTGAATCGCGCGCGCGATTAGCTCCTTGCCGGTACCAGTCTCTCCCTGGATAAGAACGGTGGAACCCGTAGGCGCAACCAGTTCGACTTGTTCGAGCACGGCCTCCAGAGCAGGACTGTTGCCTATGACCTGCTCGAATCTGCGCTCGTCAGAAAATCGATTGTCAATCCCGAATTTTACGACTGCTCCCACAGAGGACTCCTCGCGCCACGTGCACGCTCGTTACCGGCCTCAACTCTCCAAAGCCGCTCGAACACTCTCGAGCAAGGCTTCGTCATCGAACGGTTTCGACAGGAACTCCACGGCGCCCGCTCGCAACGCCTGCATCCGCATTTTCGCGTCCCCGTGCGCGGTGATGAAGATTGTTGGAATCCTACAATTCTCAATGTTCAGCTTGGCCTGCAATTCCAGACCGGACATTCCCGGCATGCGGATATCCGCGATCAGACATGCAGTCTGGCGATGCAGGCCGGAGTTCAGGAATTCTTCCGCCGAGGCATACGCTTGCGCCGGCAATCCGACCGATTTCAGCAGACCCTGCAATGCGCTGCGCATTGAATCATCATCATCGACGATTGCAACCAGCTTGGTCTTCTTCCTTGGCGGCGGATCATCATCGTCGACAACGGCAACTAGCTTGGCCTTCTTCCTTGGCATCGATTCATCATCGTCGGCAATGGCAACCGATTTGGTGCTGCTTTGACTGTCCATAACAAGAAATTAGCAGCGTCGCAAAAACGGCGCAATTATGCTTTGGTATAGGAGCTCTAATACCGCCCGATAACCATGGAAAGGGGCTACGGACGTCATTCATGAGGCTCGACCTTGGTGGGTAGAGTGAAATAAAAACTCGCGCCGCGCGGAGAATTGGCGGCAGCCCACAAGAGGCCGCCGTGCGATTCCACGATGGAGCGGCTGATGGAGAGTCCCATACCGGTGCCCTGGGGTTTGGTTGTGAAGAATGCATTAAAGATCTGGTCCGCCTGCTGCGAGGGTAGTCCGACTCCGGTATCGCTGACCGAGATCAGCAGTTGACCATCCTCGCCTTGCAGCGACTTGATCGTAAGTTCGCCTCCGCCGCTCATTTCCTTCATGGCATCGATCCCATTGAGCATGAGATTCATGAGAACCTGCTGCAATTGCACACGATCGGCCATGACCTGGGGAAGATCCGCCACAAGATCGGTGCGGAGCGACATCGAATAGCGGTTAGCCTCGCCGTGCAGGAGGACTACCATCTCTCGAATCACTTCGTTCATGTCCACCAACTCCTGTTGCAGAGCACCCTTCTTAAAAAGCATGCGGATCCGGCTGATGATTTCCGACGCGCGGGTTGCGTCTTTAACGATTCTCGAGGCGGCTTGGCGCGCCTCTTCCAGGTCGGGGTGATCGCGATTGAGCCACCGCAAGCAGGTGTTGGCATTGGTGACTGCGGCGGCAATCGGCTGTCTGATCTCATGGGCCAGGGAAGCCGTTAATTCACCCATGGTGGTCACCCGGGTGACGTGTGCGAGATCCGCCTGGGCCTGACGCAGCGCTTCTTCGGCCTGCTTGCGTTCGGTGATGTCGGTCGAGCTCCCTACGAATTGCACCAAATCCCCGGATGCGTTCAAAACAGGATGGCCGACAGTGTGGATATGTTTGACCGTGCCGTCTGGAAGAAGAATTCGGAATTCCACGTCGTAATTCGATTTTTCAACGATTGCTCGATCGAGTGCACCTTGCCACCTGGCTCGATCCTCAGGATGGATTCGCTCCAGCCGTTTTTCCCAAGCCGGCAAGCCCTCTTCTGGATCAAAGCCATATAGGCGATACCATTCCTCGGACAGATGCAGAGCGTCTCTTCCCGGTCCCCGAACCCAGCTCCCCGTATGAGTGAGCCTCTGGGCATCCGCTAAATAGGTCTCGCTCTGCCGCAGCTTCTCTTCGGCACGTTTGCGCTCGGCGATCTCGAGTTTCAG
>JAOAPL010000352.1 GCA_025462925.1 Acidobacteriaceae bacterium | reverse complement strand
GCAGCCAAGGCCATCTTATAATGAAGAGTTCTGATTGAGACAGCGAAACAATCTGTAGTGCCAGGAAATCATAAGGGAGCAACAGGATGGCGCCATACAAAGACAATGACACGGTAATCATCTCCGGCGTGCGCACGCCGATCGGCAAATTCCAGGGCTCGCTCTCTGACTTGAGTGCCGTGCAATTGGGAGCGGTGGCGGTGAGGGAAGCAGTGAGCCGGGCCAAGGTGGACCCCACGCTCGTGGACGAGTGCATCATGGGGAACGTCATCTCCGCAGGACTGGGACAGAACCCGGCTCGGCAGGCGGCACTGGGCGGAGGACTGCCGGACACTGTGGGCGCGATGACGATCAACAAAGTTTGCGGATCAGGATTGAAAGCCGTAGGACTGGCCGCGCAAGCGGTGCAGACAGGCAACAGCGACATCGTTGTGGCTGGCGGAATGGAATCGATGACGAATGCGCCATACCTGCTGCCACAGGCGCGCAAGGGGTATCGGTTGGGCAATGCGCAGATAGTCGATTCGATGGTGCACGATGGGCTCTGGGAGATATACAACAACTATCACATGGGCAATACCGGTGAAAATGTTGCCGAGAAGTATGGCATCTCGCGACAAGAGCAGGATGAGTTCGCAGTGAATTCGCATCGCAAGGCAGTGGCGGCGTGGAAGGAATGCCGATTCTCGTCGCAAGTGGTTCCTGTGGAGCTGCCTGCAAAGAAGAAGGGCGAAGCTCCGGTAAAGTTCGAAAAGGACGAATCGCCGCGTGAAGATACTTCGATGGAAAGCCTCAGCAAATTGAAGCCGGCATTCAAGAAAGATGGAACAGTCACAGCAGGCAATGCGCCAGGAGTGAACGACGCAGCGGCAGCGGTGGTTGTCACCAGCTATGCTCGCGCGAAGGAACTTGGCATTGAGCCTATGGCGCGCATCGTCGCGCAGAGCACCAGCGGAGTTGATCCCAAGTGGGTGATGATGGCGCCGGTGGGTGCTGTCCGCAAGATCTGGGAAAAGACCGGGTGGAAGAATGAGGATGTAGATCTCTACGAACTGAATGAGGCATTTTCAGTTCAGGCGTTAGCGGTGATCCGCGAGCTCGGGCTCGACATCAACAAAGTGAACGTCAACGGCGGATCAGTCGCGTTGGGGCATCCAATCGGTGCAAGCGGCGCGCGCGTGTTGGTGACGTTGATCTACGAGATGATCCGTCGGGATGCACATAAAGGAATCGCAGCACTTTGCTTAGGCGGCGGAAACGCAGTGGCCATGGCAGTGGAGCGATAAAGTTTTTTGATTTCAGTTTAGAAGGGAGCCAAATGGCTCCCCTTTTTATGCGCCTACTCCGCCGATAATGGTTCGTATCACTTCGCCGGATGTGCTGAGAACGACGACATCCGCATCTTTGCCTGCGGCAAGCGATCCCTTTCGGTCATCAATGCCGAGAAGACGTGCGGGGTTCAGAGTTGCGAGTCGAACGCTTCGTTGCAAACTCCATTGGGCGAAGATCATTACGTTGCGAATGGCTGAGTCCATCGTGAGAACGCTGCCCGCTAGATGTCCATCAAGCATGCAAGTGAGTCCTTTGACCTCGACCTCAAAGGTTCCCAGGCGATAGCGGCCATCCGGCATGCCGGTGGCACTGATGGCGTCGGTGATGAGGATGGCGCGTTCTTCCGTCTTGCTCGCGAGAAATATCTTTACGATCTCCGGGGCAACGTGGACGCCGTCGACGATGATGTCGGCGGAGAGGCGATCGTCGCTGAGGACCACGCCGAGAATTCCCGGATCACGATGATTCAAACTGCGCATTGCATTGAACGTGTGCGTGGCATGACGAGCACCGGCGGCGATCGCGGATTTGGTTGGTGCAGCTTCAGCGTCTGAGTGTCCCAGGCTGATGCGGACGCCGCGTGCGCTTGCAGTTCGGATGACCTCGGGAGCGTTTGGCAATTCCGGAGCGATAGTCATCAGGTTGATCGCGCCTTGAGCCGCTGCCCAAAACTCTTCGAACAGTTCAAGGGAAGGTGCGGTGATGTCGGCGAGGGGGTGGACTCCGCATTTTGCGGTGCTGATGAAAGGGCCTTCGAGATGAAGCCCCAAGGGGCGCGCACGAACACCGTTTGGTTGTGAGTTCTTCACCGCTTTGCCCAATTTCTCTAGGGCAACGAGCGTCTTATCGAGGGGCGCGGTGACGGTGGTGGGACAGTAGCTAGTCACGCCGTGTTTCGCCATTGAGGTCTCGATGGCGGCAAGGGCGGCTGAGTCGCCTTCCATCACGTCGTGTCCGGCGCCGCCGTGTATGTGAATGTCAATGAATCCGGGGGCGAGGACGGCATCCGGGAAATCGAGATGCTTGGCTCCCGAGGAAACCTCTATGGCAGTTCGTGCGCCGACTTTGGAAATCTTTCCGTCTTCAATGATGAGCACACCGTTGGTTATGGATTCCGTGGGCGTAAGGACAGCGGCGGCGGTGAGGGCGATTTTCATTTTGGGGGATTGATGTTTGACCAGCAGTTCTATCAAGTCACATACGAAGTTGTAAAGAAGTGTTCCGGTTTCCGTAAAAGGTTGTTTTATATGTTGAGCATGCCGCCTGAGGGGATATACTCCGCAATTCTCCAATCGGTCCTCCCAAATGTTATTCAAAACATTCAGCGCCGCAGTTTTCGGAATCGACGCCAACATCATTGAAGTTGAAGTGGATGTCTCCGGGATCCGGACGAACGAAGACCACTTCACTACCGTTGGCTTGCCGGACGCAGCGGTCCGCGAGAGCCGTGAGCGTATCCGCGCTGCGCTAAAAAATTGCGGATACGACATTCCACCCACGCATATCACAGTGAACCTCGCTCCAGCCGATATCAAGAAAGAAGGCTCGGGCTTCGATCTACCCATGGCGATGGGAATCCTGGGTGCGTATGGCGCGCTGAACAAGAAGGAGCTATCGGACTACGTTCTCGTCGGCGAGCTTAGTCTGGATGGTGGACTGCGTGGCGTGCGCGGAACATTGCCGATCGCTATTGCCGCGCGAAATCGCAAGATAAAGAATTTAATAGTGCCAGAGGTGAACGCGCGTGAGGCGGCGGTGGTCGCAGGGCTGACGGTGTATCCGGTGAAGTCGCTGATCGATGTGGTTCATTTCCTGAATACCGGCAACGGAGTAGCGCCGATAACGGTGGACACCGCTGCGCTGCTCGACGAGGTGCAGCACTTTGCGGTGGATTTCAAGGATGTGCGAGGACAGCACACCGCGAAGCGCGCGCTGGAGGTATCGTCGGCGGGCGGACACAACATTTTGATGATCGGGCCACCTGGATCCGGCAAGACGATGTTGGCAAAACGCATCCCCACCATCTTGCCGCCGCTGACATTCGAAGAGGCGTTGGAGACGACAAAGATTCACAGCGTGGCTGGCGTGCTAGATGCGAACGCGGGATTGGTGGGCACGCGTCCGTATCGTTCGCCACATCATACGATCTCCGATGCCGGCCTGATCGGGGGAGGGATGATCCCGCGGCCCGGGGAAGTCTCACTGGCGCACAACGGTGTGCTGTTTCTGGATGAACTTCCGGAATTCCCACGCAACGTACTTGAGGTCATGCGCCAGCCGCTGGAGGATGGAACTGTTTCGATCGCCCGTGCGGCGATGTCGCTGACCTTCCCGGCGCGGTTCATGCTGGCAGCGGCGATGAATCCTTGTCCCTGCGGTTTTTTTAACGACAAGTCTCGCGAGTGCCATTGCTCGCCGCAGGTGATTCAGAGATATGTGTCGAAGATCTCAGGACCCCTGCTTGACCGCATTGATATTCACATTGACGTTCCGGCAGTGAACTACAAAGAACTTCGTAGTGGCGCGGGCCCGGAAGGATCGAAGCAGATCCGCGATCGCGTTTTGCGCTCGCGGGAGATCCAACTGAATCGTTTTGCAGCGGCGGGTGAACGAATCTTCTCGAATGCACAGATGGGGACTCGGCAGATCCGAGCTTATTGTGAACTTTCCACGGATTGCGAGCGATTGCTGGAGCGCGCCATGACACAACAAGGGCTGAGCGCCCGGGCTCATGATCGGATCTTGAAAGTGGCCCGTACGGTTGCTGATCTGGAAGGAGCACCACAGATCGAGAGCAAGCACATCACTGAAGCTATCCAGTATCGGACGCTTGATCGTACATTCTGGGCGTAAGTTATTTCTTGCGCGGAGCGACTGCTGCTAGGGTCTTCTTGGATTTGGCGCCGGTCTTTTTCCGTGGCGCTGCGTTTTTCTCGAGCCGCACCGTCCACGCAGCTCGTAATGCTCCGATAAGAAGATCTTCGTTTGCGGCGGCCAATCGGATATGAGTGCAACCCATCCTGCCCCAACCGCCTACGCAAGGAAGGAAAACACCGGGGAGTTCCGCAACGAACTCAGCCTGCTGCTCCGGCTTCAGCATGAGGTTTCCAAAGCCCTGCTCCTCAGAGGCCAGCGTCGCAAATATTCTTCCTCCAACCCGAAAATCTGGCTGGCCCATATGCGAGCTCTCTTCGGCGCCTTCAAGACTAAGGGCGATGCGTCGGAAATCATTTGCATTCATCATTTGTTCTTTCTATTGCGGGAGCGCTCTTCGTAAGCCTTTGCATTATTTCGCAGTCTTTCGCGAATTGCCATGGATCAATCGCAGGGTGACACCATAAGGCTTCCCCTAAAAGTTGCCGATGCATCCCAACAGGGATAGAATCGCTCGCTTCCGGGGTGCTACGCGGGGTGCAGTCTGCATCGTTTAGTGACCTTCACTCATCTATTGTGGTGAACTGATACTCAAGGACATACAAGAATGGCAAAAGAAACTCGTAATATTGAGCGTACGGCACCTGACCAGCCGAAACAAACGCCAAACGATCCGGGCGCGTTACCGGTCCTGCCTGTGCGCGATACCGTCCTGTTTCCACATGCGGTTTTGCCGCTCACAGTGGGTCGGGACAGCTCCGTCCAACTCATAAATTCACTCGGGGAAGAGAAGCAAATCATTGTTGTTGCCCAGCAGGACGCACGCATTGATTCGCCCGTGCCTACGGATCTCTACCAGATAGGTACGCTGGCCGTTGTACATAAGGTAGTAAAGATGCCGAACCAGAGCCTCTTTGTTTTTACCGAGGGAACGGAACGCGTTCGCATCAAGAACTATACCCAGCTCACTCCCTATATGAGGGCTGAAGCTGAGACCTTGCCGGAACCACCGGCTCCGAAGACGCCTGAGATTGAAGCGCTTCAACGCAACGTCTTGAATCTTTTCCAACAGATCGTTACTGGTTCGCCGACTCTCTCTGACGAACTACAAACCGTCGCGATGAACATAGACGAGCCCGGACGATTGGTGGATTTCATCGCTTCATCGCTGCCGTCTTTGGCGACTCGGGACAAACAGGAGCTTCTGGAGACTACAGATATCCGGGTTCGGCTGGAGAAGATTAATCGACACCTTGCGAAGGAGATCGAGGTCCAGCAGCTTCGCAATAAGATCCAGAGTGAAGTGCAGGACCAGGTACAGCAATCGCAACGCGACTACTACTTGCGCGAGCAGATGAAAGCCATCCAGAAGGAATTGGGTGAGCAGGACGAAAGTTCGCGTGACGTGGAAGAGTTGCGCAAGAAGATTGAAGATGCAGGCATGCCGGAGGATGTGAAGAAAGAGGCCCTGAAGGAGCTCAGCCGTCTTTCACGGATGTCTCCGGCAGCAGGCGATTATTCAATTACGCGGAACTACATTGAATGGCTTGCGGTGCTTCCGTGGTCGAAATCTTCGGGCGGGGAAGTTGACATTGTCAAAGCCAAGGAAATTCTCGACGAGGATCATTATGATCTGCAAAAGGTGAAGGACCGCATTCTGGATTACCTCTCCGTCAGGCGGCTGAAGCCTTCGATGAAAGGCCCGATCCTCTGTTTTGTGGGCCCTCCGGGAGTAGGTAAGACATCGCTGGGACGCAGCATTGCGCGTTCACTTGGCCGCAAGTTCGCACGTCTTTCGTTGGGCGGCGTGCATGACGAGGCCGAGATCCGCGGACATCGTCGCACTTACATTGGCGCGTTGCCAGGGCAGATCCTTCAAGGCATTCGCCGTGCCGAGACAAACGATCCCGTCTTCATGCTGGACGAAGTCGATAAACTAGGGCGCGACTTTCGCGGTGATCCGGCGTCGGCGTTGCTAGAGACGCTTGACCCGGAGCAGAACTCAACGTTCCGCGACAACTATCTGGATGTCCCATTCGACTTGTCGAAGGTGCTCTTCATCTGCACCGCTAATATGTTGGATCCGATTCCGGAGCCATTGCGCGACCGCATGGAGATCATCGAGCTCCAGGGTTATACGGAAGAAGAAAAGATGCACATTGCTTTCCGCTACCTGATCCCACGACAGATTGAAGAGAACGGGATCACGAAAGAGCAGATCGAGTTTCCTGCGGAATCGGTGTTGTACATGGTGCGGCATTACACGCGCGAGGCCGGCGTCCGAAATCTTGAACGCACGATCGGAACAGTATGCCGCAAGCAGGCGCGGCGCATTGCTGAAGGCAAGACGGAGAAGCTGGTCGTCACACAAGGAGTCATCCAAGAATTCCTGGGCGGCGTGAAAGTACGAGTGGACACGGAGGTTGCGGAACGCACGAAGCGTCCCGGAGTGGCCGTGGGACTCGCATGGACACCGGCTGGTGGCGACATCCTCTTCATTGAAGCCAACAAGATGAAAGGCAAGGGCGGATTCACGATGACCGGCCAGATCGGCCAGGTGATGCAGGAATCCATGCAAGCGGCACTTACATGGGTGCGGTCGAATGCCAAGGATCTAGGCATCAACGAAGACTTCTTCCGCGATCATGACCTGCACATACACGTTCCTGCGGGTGCAATCCCGAAGGATGGCCCTTCGGCCGGCGTGACCATGGCCACGACGTTAGTCTCATTGCTTACGGACCGGTCAGTCCGGCCATACACGGCTATGACAGGCGAGATCACCCTCAGCGGAAATGTGCTGCCAGTAGGCGGAATCAAGGAGAAGGTACTGGCTGCCAAGCGGGCGGGAGTTCATGACGTGATCCTGCCGGCGGAGAATCGGCAGAACGTGGAAGAGGACCTCGACAAACCCCAACTAGCTGGCGTGACGATCCACTACGTGAACAGCATAGATGAGGCGCTGGCGATCGCTCTGCCACATAGTCCGGCAGAAGAGAAGCAGGACGCCGCCGAGCGTGAGCGGGTGCTGACGACAGCCGAGTAATCCAAATAATCGAAGCATTTCTGAGGGGCGCAGGGAACTGCGCCTCTTTTTTTGTCCAAACTCCCAACCAAAAGCAGGGTTAATGGAAGGTAGGTACGCCGCGATACACTGGTAGTGATGAAGGTGCGAGTCATTTATTTCGGGATGCTCAAAGACGCAGTGGGACGACAGATCGACGACGTCTCTTTGCCGGAGCGCGCGACGCTCGGAGACCTTCTCAATGATCGAATATCGCAAACACCGGTAATCGATAACTTCCGTAGCGTACTCGCATTTTCTGTCAACCAGGATTATGCGCAGCTTGCCACTGTCCTCAATGATGGCGATGAAGTGGCGATGCTGCCTCCGGTTTCCGGGGGCGCGGAATCGGCGGTGGCGACACCTGGCCGGTGCGCAATTGTGCGCGAGAAAATCAATCAGCAGGCGATCACGGACTCGATTAAGCGTCCGGAGGATGGGGCGGTCAGCGTTTTCGATGGCATCGTCCGCGGTAACACGCGCGGGCGGAAGACCCTTTATCTGGATTACGAAGCCTATGAAGGCATGGCGCTGAAGCAGATGGAAGAACTTGCTGCTGAGGCGATCTCAAAGTTCGGCGTGCGCGAGGTGGCCATCATTCATCGGTTGGGGCGGTTGGAAATCGGCGAGACCAGCGTTTTTATTGCGGTCGCATCGGCGCATCGGGTCGCTGCCATGGACGCTTCGCGCTGGCTTATCGATACGTTGAAGAAGACTGTTCCCATCTGGAAGAAAGAATATTTTATTGACGGAGCAGTCTGGGCAGATGGAGAGCCGTTTCCGGAAGAGATCCGCGGAAGTAACAGCGGAAGCAAGAGCGCAAAGTGAAAACTCTGGCGATGGCGCTCCTAATGCTGCTCGCATCATTGGCGATGGGCCAATCGCAACCCGGTGGCCCACCAGAGCCGCAGCAGCAAAACCAACTACCTCCAAAGCACGAGAAGCCGGCGCCCGATCAAACTCCCACCTTTAAAGTTGACGTCAAGCTGGTGAATGTCTTTGCCAGCGTGACTGATCCGAAGGGCGCACCAATCGTGGATCTTAATAAAAATGATTTCGCGATTTCAGAAGACGGTATTCCGCAAAAGATTGCTGTCTTTGAACAGCAGTCAGAGGTGCCGCTGTCGATCGTGCTCGCGCTAGATGCAAGCGGCAGCGTTCGCAAAGACATCAAACTGGAACTTGAATCCGCGCGGCGATTCGTTTCATCGACGTTGCGGAAAAATGATGGTTTGTCTTTGTATCAGTTCAGTGAAACCGTAAGCGAGCTGGTTCCGTTTACTTCAGATTTTCAGCGTATCGCGCGCGGCATCCGTGCCGTTCACGTCGGCGCGGCTACAGCCTTGTACGACGCGATCTATCTGGGCGGGGAAGCGCTGGCTGACCGCCAAGGCCGAAAGGTAATGGTGATCATCACGGATGGCGGCGACACTATGAGCCGAACATCGTACGCGGAAGCGGTTCGCGCGGCACAACAGGCGGAGGCGATCGTCTACAGCATCATCATTGTTCCCATTGAGGCCAGCGCGGGGCGCAACACAGGCGGGGAGCATGCGCTGATTCAGTTGTCGAAGGACACCGGCGGAAAGCACTACTACGCGGATTCAGCAGCGAGCCTCGACGCAGCATTTCAACAGATCAGCCGCGAACTGCGCACACAATATTTGCTGGGCTACTATCCGACGCAGCGTCTGGCAGATTCGGATTTCCGCCGCATTGAGATAAGGATTACCAAAGGAACGCCCGCGGGGACTGCGCCCGTAACTCAAGCAGAGACTGCAACAGACGATGGAGACATCGCCGAAGCCGTGCCTACGTCGCCTTTCAGAGTGCGACATCGTAGCGGGTACTACACTTCGAAGTTGAATTGAGCTAGGCCGCCATTGGTGGGTAGAGTCGTTCGAATTCCGGCTCGCCATAGAGCGATCTCAGATCCGGGTCGCGACGAGCCCAGTTCGAATCGTGAAATCCGGCCGCTTGCGCTCGAGTCAAGAATTGCAACGCCTCCCGCTTTTTGCCCTGCAAAGCATACATACACGCAGCGTTGTACAAAATACCAGGATCGTTAGGACGGAATGAAATAGCCAGGTTCATTTCTCGCTCGGCTTCCGGCAGCCGTCCCTGTTGCTGGTATCGGGTTGCGACGAGATTCCGCGCGCGCACATCTTCCGGGTTGGTGCGAATCTGCTTTTCAAGCACTTCAGTCTGCTTGGCAAGCAGCTCAACATATTCCTGTTTCTTACCCATGCTGTCGAGCGCATTGATATAGGGAACGTAGGTGTTGTAGTCATCGCCATTTGCTTCCAAGGCTGCGGGGACGATCCGGACAGTCTCTTCAAACCGGTCGGACGAAAAGTAGGCCGAGCCCAGAAGGTGATAAACGCCTTCACAGTGCGGCTTCAGATCAATCGCTCGCTGCGCACAGCGAATCGCTTCTTTGTAGTTCTGGTCTGCGTAGAACACCCAGCCTTGCGCGACGATAGCTTCTGCCAGTTGAGGTTGCAAGGCGATGGCTCGTCCCGATGCTGCACTGCACCTCTCGATCCAGCGAGGTTCTCGCTCGTGACTGTCATATAGCCGCGCACAGACGTTAGCGATCCCGGCGTAAGCCAGTGCAAAACTGTGGTCCAAAGCCACAGCACTCTCAAACAGTTGCAAAGCGAAATCAAGGTCTTGCCTGGTGAGCTGCCGCATGTGACTGCGGCCCCGAAGATAGAGATCGTAAGCATGCAGGTTGTCTGTGGGCTTGTTCGCTAGTGCCTTCTCTTCCTGAGGCGACAACGTGATACGCAGTGCTTCGGCGATGCTGCGAGCGATCTCGTCCTGCAACTCAAAAACGTCCTTCATTTCGCGATCGAAGCGTTCTGACCACAGCGGGAAGTCTGTATGGGTGTCCACCAGTTGAGCGTTGATTCGCAGCCGCGTTCCTGACCTTCGCAAGGTCCCACCCAGGACATACGCTGCATTCAATTGTCTTCCCACCTGCGTCGAAGTCACAGGTTTATCGCGGTAGGCCAGAACGGTGGGTCGGGGGAATATCTTCAATTCACGTATCTTCGAGAGTTCAGTGATGATGTCCTCCGTCATCCCGTCGCGGAGGTATTCATCTTCCTTTACGCCGCTCAGGTTTTCGAAGTAGAGCACTGCGATGGATTTCGCCAAATGCGCCTGGTTATTGCGTTCTTTGGATTCCGCGGGTTTCTTCTTGCCAGATTCAAGATCGCGCTTAAGCCTGAGTAAGTCTGTCTTGATCTCGGTTGCTGTTTGATAGCGGAGGCGCCGGTCCTTCTCCAATGCTTTCCACACGATGGTTTGCAATTCGATCGGAAGCTGCGGACTGAGTTCCTGGATCGGAGCGGGATCGCGATTCAATATGGCTTCGAAAATCACGGCCGAGGTTTCACCTTTGAATGGCATGATTCCCGTGGCCATCTGGTAGAGGACTGTCCCAAAGGAAAACAAATCTGTTCGTGGGTCCGTCAGTTGCCCGCGAGCCTGCTCTGGCGACATGTATGCAACGGTTCCCATCGAAGTGCCCGGTGTGGTCAACGGATCAGCATTCATCGCCGTCTCAATTTCGGATCCGCGGATGCTTGGCATAGGTCTTCCAGTGCGGTCCATCTTCGCCAATCCAAAATCCAACACCTTTGCTTGTCTTCTCTCAGTGATGAAGATGTTTGCCGGCTTGATATCGCGATGAACGATGCCGCGCCCATGCGCAGCCTCCAAGGCTTCAGTGATCTGTATGGAAAAATTCAGGAGATCGGTGAGTTCCAGCAGGCCCCGGGCAATCACCGAACTCAGAGTTTCTCCCTCCAGCAACTCCATCGCGATGAAATACGAGCCGTCGTGCTCCTCGATAGCGTAGATGGTACAAATGTTGGGGTGATTCAGAGAGGAAGCCGCCCGCGCCTCACGCAAAAATCGCTCAAGCACCTGACGATCGGTGGCAAGTTCAGTAGGAAGAAATTTTAGCGCGACAGCTCTTTGTAGTCGGGTGTCCTGGCCCTTAAAGACGACCCCCATGCCGCCACTGCCCAGTTGGCTGGTGATCTCGTAATGAATGATTTTTTGGTGGACCATCTCGAGAAGGCTTTCGAGTGAAGCCTCCCAATCTTGGATGCAAGTTTTAATGCCCTTATTTCAGCGTCCGCTCTCGAGTCTGCGACTCTCCAGGTCATTGATTCTTGACTCGAATTATGTGACTCCAATCGAGTCCAGCACATTCTTCTGCCCGGCACCCACACAGTAAACTCTACAGCTTGTGGTTCTCTAGCCTGAGTACCACAACCTATACATCCCAGCCAATCGACTCGTAACGCGTCCTAGAAATCCTCATGCTGTGGAAAAAATACTTATTGACACGCATAGGTTTAGGCGTAGGATGTGGGAGAAAGTGGTTAGAAGTGGAAAGAGCAATATAGTCAGTGGGTGCAAGTAGTCAAAAAGGTACGGCACCGGTAAATGAAACCAAACAGCCTCCAAAACGAGACTGAAACGCTGACAGAAACCGAAATTGCTATCGCTTTTACCTCCGTAGTGGCGGCAGTAGCCGCAAAAAGTTTAAGCAGCACCCCGAATAAGCGGGGAAAGACAAATGTTCCGCGGCAATCATCCAACTCGCGTCGACGAAAAGGGCCGGTTAAAGGTCCCTGCGGAGTTCAAGCGCACAGTCGACGAGAAGTATGGGGCGCAATTCTACATCACCAGCGTCGATGGGAGGATTGCGCAGATATATCCCTTCGAGGAATGGCAGCGGATCGAGGAGAAGTTGGCGAAGCTCTCCAACTTCAATCCTGCCAAGAAGAATTTTTTGACCAGGACGAACTACTACGGGCAGTTGGTGGAGATCGACGGACAAGGCCGATTGTTGATCCCGCAGATCCTTCGGGAAGCAGCCGAGATCAAGGGCGAAGTAGCTGTCATGGGAATGCTGACGCATCTGGTAGTGCGGAACATGGAAGCCATCCGCGCAGAGGTGCAGGCGCCGTTCACGGAAGAGGATGAAAAGACGCTCAACGAAGCGGGCATCTAGTGGCGGACAAAAGTTTAAACAACGC
>JAOAPL010000338.1 GCA_025462925.1 Acidobacteriaceae bacterium | reverse complement strand
AAAGGCCGCCCGGGCAACTCGGGCGGCCTTCTCTTCAAGGGAGAATAGTTCTAACGGAAATTTCACCATCAAAACTTTCTGGGAAAATCTTATGAGCCAGAACGGGGGGTGTCAAGCGATTTTTCCAGAATAAACGCCTTTGTTTTCAATAGTTTAGGATATTCATAAACTATTCAAGCGGAATGACAAAAAACGTCATTTTATCGCTGCAGTCGTTCTAAAGCACAGAAAACAAAGCACATCACAAGGTACTCCCATTATTCACGAATATTCAGCTTAATGAATTCGACGTCCTCGGGGCGGTCCACGAGCTTTCCGGGAAAGAATTTTTTCATGAACACCCTGAATCCACCGAATGCTATTCCCACAACGAACATGAAGGCCACAATGATCAATGCCAGGACCACGTCGTTATAAATCAGGCTGCCGATGTTGTCTCTTGCGCCGTTGTAGGTGGGCTCGCTCCATGTGATTTCCGCGTCATAGTTGATGTTGGAGAGGAGCGTCTTCGCATCGCTGTCGGCGATCTCGCCCATCACCAGCGCGATGATCGGCCCGCTGCGCTTGCTCGAGAATTCATTGAGGCTGCCTTCGGTCGTGGAGGGCTTGAATGACTTGCCCCAGTCTTCGAGCGACTTCAACTGCGCCTGCGCGATCTTCGGAGTGGGATATTGGATCAGCGCGACTGTGGCGATGCCGTCCTGCGCGCGCACTTTTCCGACTAGCACTTCCGGGCTGAGTGAAAAATTCACCTGCGAGGACTTGATGGGAGAATCCAGCTTATCGAGTGCGATGGGCCCGGCGAGATACTTCGAGTTCTCGCGAATATTCGCGGGCAGGTACAAAGCAATCTTTGGAGCTTCAGCCAGATTGCCCGCGACCTTTGGAATGGACGCAGCGAGTTCGCGCAGCTCAGATGCCGACATCGCCGTAACCTTGTCGAGGTTCACATCCACCAGCACGTTGGTGCAATGGAAGGTGACGTGTGTGCCGTCTGATGCGCCCTGGTCGCACAGCTTCTCCCGCGCCATCTCCGGCTGTCGATAGAAGGTGAACGCGCCGTAGGCTCCGGTGGTGTCGCCGAATCTTTCTGCTATTACGGTGAGCTTGCGGTCGCCGCGATTGTAAGTGGCCGTCTCTGAATCCGTGAAGCCGTATTCTCTTAAAATCTGAGCATTAGCAGGGTCAGCGACGTCGGCAGATTTCGAGCTTCGACCGCCCGCAGCTTTCTGCCATCCGGCAAAACTGGGAGGGAGCAAGCTATCGCCAAGCGCAGACTTTTTCTCAGCTTGCTTGGGGTCGACCAGAGTGGTTTTGGACTGCGCTAGCCCAGAGGTTGAGAGCGCCAGAACGAGTGCGCAGCACACGAGAACAGAATTGAGTTTTTTCATTTGGAGCTAAACAATTATGACAGAGACAGGGGTATCCCTCTCCGGCTTTAGATAGTAATTAGACTCCGATGGGAGCAGGAAGGATTCGTTGGGCGAGGCTGAACGAGAGCTATTGGCCGGAGCCGCTTTCGGATTTACCGGCTACTTTCACTCCGCTTAGTCCGTCGGCGTAGCGGGAGACGCCTTTGAAGAGCGATTCCGCGATCTTCTGCCGATGTTCCGGAGTTTGCAGTCGCTTCTCGTCGCCGGGGTTGCTGACAAACGAGATCTCAGCCAGGATGCTGGGCATATTGGCACCGATCAGCACCACGAACGGCGCCTTCTTGACTCCGCGGTCGCGCATGTTGGAGTTCTTCGTGGTCAGCCCGGCGTGGAGCGCCTTCTGCACGTCGGTCGCGAACTCACGCGATTCCTCGATCTTCTCTTTCAATGCGATCTTTTTCACCAGGTCCTGCAACTCGAAGACTGACTTCTGCGATACCGCGTTCTCGCGGGCTGCGACTTCGAGGGCGTCAGCGTTCGAAGTAAAGTTCAGGTAATAAGTCTCGACGCCGCGCGCGGTGGCATCACGGCTGGAGTTGGCATGGACAGAGATGAACAAGTCAGCCTGGGCTTTGTTCGCGATAGCGGTGCGCGTTTCCAGAGGGATGAACGTATCGTCGTCGCGAGTGTAAACCACTTCCGCGCCCAACTTGGATTCCAGCAACTTACCCAGGCGAAGCGCGACGTCGAGGACGAGATCTTTTTCCATCAGGCCCTTCGGGCCGATGGTACCGGTGTCATGTCCGCCATGACCGGCGTCTACGACGATCTTTCCGATCTTCAGTCCCAGGGCGCGGATCAGCGAGCGCTCGCCCGATGCGGTAGGTTCTGCGGTACGCATAGAGGACGCCAGCTCGGCGTCCTTGTCTTTATTAGTTTTCGATTTCGAACGCTTGGCTTCCTTCCGAGGCGCAACGGATTCGAAGGTCGGCGACGATGTCGGTTTATCGGTGGCCTTTACTTCTTTATTGTTGATGTCTTTGTTGTCGAGGGCGGATTCTTCCGTCTTCGTGAGGGCTGGAACTGATTTGGCGAGGTCCTTCGCTGTATCTGTTTTTGCTGGGTCGACTTTTACCGGAGTCTCTGCCGGCTTGGTCTCACGTCCCTTGGTGGGCTTCGCAGTTTCAATTACCGGTGGCGTGAGCTTGGCTGTTTCCGTGGGCTTTGCCGGTGGCGGTTCTGCGGTCGCGCTCTTTGCCAGAATCGTCTTCGCTTGCGGCTGCTGCTTGCCATGAATGTCGATGATGAGACGATAGGGATTAGGCAGCAGGAATGCCGAGTACTCGGCCACATCATCCACTTCAAGGACAACGCGGGTGAGGTCCGAACTGAATTGCGCGATGCGGATCTTGCGCAGGAATCCATCGCCTACTTCGAATGTCTTGCCTACAAGTTCGGAAGCCAGCTTGGTGTCATGCAAGTCAAAGAAGATGCGGTCAGGCGAGGGCACTCGGCCAGCCTCGTACTTCACTTCATCTTCAAGATCAATGGCGATGCGCGTGTAATCCGGCGTTGACCAATGCCGGATGTTAGTCACCAGCGGCAGCTTTCCACGGCGGGCGCCGGAATTGCTTACTTGCTGGAGCGGTCCGCTTGCAGAGGCAGCGTCATCTTCATCGTTGGGGACGGCGTCTGCTTTACGAGATTTTGCGGATTTCTCTCTCTTGGTGTCTTTGCTCTCCGGCTCGGGCTTCTTTTTTGCGCTCTTCTTCGCTGCAGGCTTGCCGCCTTTGGCTTCGGCGGCCATTTCGTTGATGGCGTCGCGGGCCTGGTCGGCGAGTTCACTCCGCGGATATCGCTTCAGGAACTCCTCAAAGATCTGCTTGGCTTGCTTGGCGTCGTTGAGGTCCTCGCGATAGATCTCGCCTTCCGTAAACAGGGCCTCCACACGACGCTTGCTCCCGGGATATTCGCGGCGGAGGAACTCGTATTGTCCAATGGCGTCTCGAAATGACTTTTCGTCGTTGAAAGCGCGGCCGAATTCGACCATGAGTTCGCCCACGGCTAGCGCGCTGGCATCGGCCTTGCTGGAGTTGGGAGCCGTGTAATAGACCTTGCGATAGGCGTCAATGACGCGGTTGTACTCGCGTTTCGTGCGCAGCCGGTCGGCTTTGCCGGCGAGGGCTTCGCGCATCCGCTCTGCATTCTCAAATTGCGTGCGGGCGATCTGCTTTTTTTGTGCGACGGTACGCTTGGCGAGAGCGGGGGAGGAGAACAGAGACGCGAATGCGATTACCGTTCCGGATAGGATCAGTAATCGTCGATTTATTCTATTCATGCGCAATGCCGGTTCGCTGGGTTCTCACGCTTAATCGCGCTATTCATTCGTAAAGACTCTGTGGCCGTTGCTGTCTTGCGTGACGTGGATCGGATTGTTCGTCGCCGGGAAAGGATTGTCCTTCCCGTAAAGCTGAGTGATGCGATTCACGTAATTGCGCGTTTCCGCGTAGGGCGGCACGCCACCGTTGCGCGTGACCGCGCCCGCTCCCGCGTTGTAGGCGGCCAGCGACTTGCGCACGTCGCCATTGAAATTCTGCAGCAGCCCTTTAAAATGCCGCACTCCCCCGTCGATGTTCTGAGCCACGTCAAAAGGATTGCGCACGTTGAGTTCGCGCGCGGTTGCCGGCATCAGCTGCATCAGTCCTATGGCGCCTTTGCGGGAGACGGCATGAGGATTGAAATTCGATTCCACCTTGATGATGGAGCGCACAAGATTTACATCCACGTTGTGGCGGATGGCTGCGGCTTCAATGGCCGCGTCCACTTCGGCTTGCGTGATCTTGTGTCCGGACATCAGACCGCGGGTATCCGGCGCGGTGGTTTCAATGGGAGTGGAAGAGACTGTGAGACTCACATCGCCGCTGGTCCGTGGCGATACCGATACCATCTCCGCTACCTCTTTCGCTGCCGACTGCGCGTTGCGCATCGCCGCACGCGATGGCGGTGGAACCCGCTTCCAGCGATGCTCCACGTTGCTCCAGTAAACAAGCCGTCGAGTGCTCGGCGTAGTGCTTGCGCTCGCTGAAGATTTTGCCGTGACCGGAGCCTCGTCGTTCACGAAGACCACGCGCCCGTTCTGGCGGACGGCAACGATTCCATCGCCCGCCCAAGCAGGCAGGGAAAGCGCAAGAATACCGAGGAGGCGCAGTGCGGTGAGTCGCGAATTGTTTCCATGCAGCTTCATTTTTGGCCGCGGCTTGCGAAAGACACTCTTTCCAATAATCGGGGCTGCCCAAAAATCAGGGCATAAATGGATTCAGAGTACCGCGATTATATGCCGGGAATATCCCGCGAGCAATGAAGGAAATTGTGCGGGAATCTTCGGCGTGACTAGGCCTTTATACCTATTTCTTGGGGAAGCGCATGAAAGCCTGCCGCGAGCCTCGCGCGAAGGGAAGATCAGTCTGGAGTACATGTCCGATTTCCACCAAGCACACTACCGTACGACATTGCCCCGCTGGTTCGTCCGTCAAAAAATAAAGGCGCTGCCTGAGCAGCGCCTCTGTTTACGAAATGCTTCGGGTTCTAAACGCCAACGGTCTGTTTCACCGGTACCGGAGTGAACCAGTTGTAGCGGTCGGCTGTCTTGCCGTGCACAATGTCGTAGAAATCTTTCTGCAGCGCGCGCGTGATCGGCCCGGCATTGCCTTTGCCGACGACGATACGATCCACGGAGTTGATAGGCGTGATCTCGGCAGCGGTGCCGCTGAAGAAGACTTCGTCGGCAATGTAGAGCATTTCGCGTGGGATCATCTGTTCTACAAGCGGGATGCCCAAATCTTTGGCGAGCTTCAAGACTGAATCGCGCGTGATGCCGGGCAGCACGGAGCAGCCCAGTGGCGCAGTGATGATGGTGCCGTTCTTTACGAGGAAGAGATTTTCTCCGGAGCCCTCGCTGACGTAGCCGTTCACATCCAGCCCAATGCCCTCAACGTATCCGTTGGCAATGGCTTCCATCTTGATGAGCTGCGAGTTCATGTAGTTCGCGCCGGCCTTCGCCATTGCGGGCATCGTGTTTGGAGCGAGGCGGTTCCACGAAGAGATGCAGACGTCCACACCTTCTTCCGGATTTCCGTGTCCCAGATACTTGCCCCAGGAATAATTGGCGATGTAAACCTCTGTCGGCGAACCCTTAGGATTTACGCCGACTTCGCCGTATCCGCGGAAGATCAGCGGACGGATATAGCAGGGAAAAATCCCGTTCACGCCGACAACTTCGACCATTGCGTTGACGATATCTTCGCGCGAGTACTTGTGTTCGATGCGGTAGATCTTTGCGGAATCCAGCAGCCGCTGCGCGTGCTCGGCAGCGCGGAAGATGGCCGGCCCGCCCGGTTGCAGGTAGCAACGGACGCCTTCAAAAACGGAAGACCCGTAGTTCACGACGTGCGACATGATGTGGATCTTCGCGTCGTTCCACGGAATGAGTTTCCCATTGTGCCAGATTTTTTCTGCAGGACTGATTGGCATCGTTGTTGCTCCTTAACAAAGGTGACCGGATTCCGCCGCGTGGTTCTAGCATGATCCTACTCACATTTTATCGTCGAGTGTGCTATCGAGGCGAACAGACAATTATAGCTGACGCGAGATGGCGCACCAGCAAAGTTTAGATGAGGATTATTCGTCGAAGATTCGAGGCTAGTGATGAGATTTTTGCGGCGGAGTCGCAACCGTCCGGCTCTTCTGTTCCACTGTTGAGGATTCCGGCAAGGCGAGTTTCACAGGCGTGGCGACTTCTGTTGCGGCAGTCACATTCGTTGCTGGCGCCGGCGTAGCGCGTTTTCCAAAGTAGCGCTCAGCCGCAGCGGTCATTACCGGCATGGCGGCGAACGGTTTGGAGTAGTCGTTGCGCGCATTCCACAAGAGAAATCCGATCCCGCCCTGTTGCTTTGACGTTGCCACTTGGGCGCGGATGTAGTCCGGCGAATATGTTTTCGTCTTCCACGCAAAGGCCTGCAGCCACGGACGGATAACAACTCCCGAGCCTCCCGTCACTTTTTCAAAGCGCGCCATGGAAGTGGAGATGAAATGTTCAGGCGCATCGCCTGGCAATGCGTAGCCGTCCATCCCGAAGAAGTGCGAAGGATAGATCATCGGAGAGAGCACGTCGCAGTGTTTCGCCATCAGGACGATGTCCTGTCCGGTGTGCGCAAGGTCCACATTTCGCTGCCAGGCCATCACGCCGAAAACGTCCACCGATAGCAGTACGCCGAGCGGATGCAATTCCGAATAGGCTTTGTCGAGGAAGTTCGCGATCACGTCCTTGCGCTGCATCGCGGGGAGCGGACTCGGGTTTGCTGCCTTTGCTTCGAAGGCGAAGCGCGCGTCCTTCTGATTGCCTTCAGCAGGGAAGCGGACGTAGTCGAATTGGATCTCATCAGCGCCGGATTGCGCCACGAACTTTGCCAACGCAATGTTGTAGGCCTGGACTTCAGGATTCGACGAGTCCGTCCAAACCAGCTTTCCATTCTCGCGCCACGGTTCAGCGGGATTCGATCGTGAGCGCACCGCGAGCTCGGAATGTCTCTGCGCAATGTTCTCGTCGCGGAAGAGAGCTATTCGCGCGATGGCGTGCATATTTTGCGAGTGCAGGAAGCGAACGTACTTGGGAAGATTGCTGATGCTGGGCCGGTTCTTGGGTGCAAGAGGATGGCTGAATGGCACACTGAGGCTGCCGTCGCTGTCTTTTATGTCGAAGACCACCGCGTTTCCGCCGAGTTCGCGCCATCGATGAACCAGGCGCATCCCTTGAACGCTTCCCGCCATTGTTCCTGTTAAATAAATCGCGCGTACGTCAGCATCCTTTGCCGTTGAGCGGGGCTTCTCCTCAACAGGCTGTTTTTCCAGAGTGGGAATCGTGATCTGCGAGCCTGGCTTGAGCGCTGATCCCTTCTTCAATCCGTTGGCGTCGCGAATTGCCGTATCGAGCTCCGCAACCGTCATGAGCGAAGATTGCGAAAGATATCTGCGTGCGAGCAGCAGGGTAGAGTCGCCGCGCTTTACCGTGTAACTCGCCGCAGACAAAGGGCTCTGCGCCGCGGTTTGCAATGCTGCTTGCGACGCTGCTTGCGTCGTGGCTGCGGGCGCGCTCTGCGCATTCGCCCTGGCATTGGCGCCGGAACAAGCAATCAGCGAGATCTCGCAAATTGCTAGTGCGGCAATGCATCCAATCAAACCGATAAAGCGTGAGTGTGAGGAAGAAAGAGCAGAATTATTGCGACGAAAGATCATTCCCGGCCGACCTGATTTCGATTCTGGCGCGATACTAACATGCTTCATCCGCGGGTAACGCGTCCGCAGGGTTACTAAAGGGCTACTCGCGTGAGAAATTGTGCAAAGCTAAGAGGTTGTGCGTACATCCAAGTTTATTTATCGGCTATTTTCAGCAACGTGCCTAAATTGGTGAACTTACAACTCTGGGGCTCGCATTTCCATCTCATGAGATTGAACGGCCCGCTCTGGTACGTTGATGCGCGGCGTTGGCCAATCAGTGAGAAGGCCAAAGATTTATGAAAACCGGTCTTAATACCGCTTTAGATCCTACCCTGCGAAGTACTGACGCCCAAAACTTTGAACTCGCTTTGCGGCGAAAGATTGTAGGACAGGATTCCGCCATTGAAAAAGTAGCTGAGATCTATCAGATGTTCCTCGCCGGCTTGAATGCACCCAGCCGTCCGGTGGGAAATTTCTTGTTTCTTGGCCCAACCGGCTCAGGCAAGACACGCGTGGTGGAAGCCATGGCGGAGTCGCTCTTCGGGGACGCGCGCGCAGTGGTGAAGATCGACTGCGCCGAATTCCAGCACAGCCATGAGATCGCCAAACTCATCGGATCGCCACCGGGATACCTGGGGCACAGGGAGACTCATCCTCTGCTCACGCAGGAAGCGCTCAACCAACATCACACCGAGCGGCTCAAGCTTTCCTTGTTGCTTTTCGATGAGATCGAGAAAGCCAGCGACGCGCTCTGGCAATTGCTCCTAGGGATTCTCGACAAGGCCACGCTTACGCTTGGGGACAATCGTCGTGTCGATCTTTCGCAATGCATGATCTTCATGACGTCGAACCTGGGGGCGGGAGAGATGAATGACCTCCTGAACGGCGGTCTGGGGTTCGCGCAGAAGCCCGGACACCTCGACAACCGCATGGACGAAAAGCTCACGCGCACTGCCGTCGACGCGGCCCGACGTAAGTTCTCCCCCGAGTTCATGAACCGCATCGACAAGACTGTCGTGTTCAATATGCTGCGTCCATCGCACCTCGAGCAGATCCTGGAGATCGAACTCGGGATGGTGCAGCAGCGCATCCTCCAGGCGACGGGGAACAGCCAGTTCGTCTTCAGTTGCACACCCTCGGTCAAGACCTTCCTGCTCGAAGAGGGAACCGACGCAAAGTACGGTGCGCGGCATTTGAAACGCTCCATCGAAAAGAACATTGTGTTTCCGCTGGCAAACCTGGTGGCGACCGGGCAGGTGAAGCTGGGAGACTTCATCCGCATCGACCGCTTGGAAGGGCGCATGACCTTCACCAAAGAGGCGGAAGGCGCACTGGTTCCGGTGCTGCTCGAAAAGTACGGACAGGAAGGTGCAGCCGCTTCGGTCGCCGCCCGAGCCACCCGGGGTGGCCGGAAGGAATTTGGCGCATCGCCGATCCTGGAAAAACTTGGATAGCATTGGGCGGAAAACCGGCGTTTTGCTATATTCACCTTCGAGGGTGCCTGAACAAAGGCACCCTTTGTTCTTGCAGAAAACGGGCCAGCTCTCTTTCAGCATCTAAGTTTTCATACCCTGGAACCAGGAC
>JAOAPL010000320.1 GCA_025462925.1 Acidobacteriaceae bacterium | reverse complement strand
ACCAAAATTTGTCAGCACCGCGGAAGCCTCTCCATTCACTATGGCCGTGTTCCCGCCATAAATTCGCACTTTGGGAGTGTTGATGAAATCGAGGGATTGGTAACGAATGTCTCCGGATATCATCGCCTGAAGCGCCTGCTTCTTCGTCATGATCGATCCATCTGGGGCTATGACAAGATAGTCGTCCGTAGCATATTGCTTCAGAAAACTGGGATCGTTCTTGCTGGCAGCCAGCCTGGATTGCTCTTCCAGCGCCAGAATCTGTTGTTCGACAGTGCCGGTTTGTGCCAACAGCGGCGTGCATGTTACGAGGGCTATCAAGAAAACCAGTTTGCGGAGCATAGGCTCACCTCTCTCCTTCGGTGTAGGTAGCTGGGGTGAGCAAATCCGTTGCCTGCTGCTCGCGCGAAAATTGAGCCAGAGATCAGCGGCGTGCGGCACGGCTGAAGCCGCGCCCTGACTAGCCTGCCCTGTCGGTTGCGCCCGATGTCGCCCCCCTGGGGCTCGAATCTTAGGTCGTGCCGTCCTCTATAGATATGGCGCGCCGCTGGCCTTCAAACCTCAGGGGCTAAAGCCCCCAAGCGCTTATTGGGGTGTCAATGCAGGCCTGAAGGCCCATTCGGCTTCGCTCAGGGCAGGCTCTGCGCTGCCCGAGGGTGCTGTATATGTTGTATCCAAAATCCGTGCCCTCTCAAAGCAAGAACATTCACTCACATGGTTACGTCCATGGAGATGTCTTCGATCATCTGGCTGAGTTTTTCCTGCGATTTATCGCGCTGGGGTTCCAGCGTTTCAATCTCTTTGCGGACGGTAGCCAAGCGGTCTTCCTGCTGATTGAGTTGCGATGCATAGCGCTGGGTCAGCGCTTTCTCTTCTGCCGTCCCCTTTAGGGCCTTCATGTTCTCGCGCAGGCGTTGCTGGTCCTGCGAGATATCATTCGTTTCACGACGGCGGTTCTGGATCTGCATCTCAAATCCCGACATCTCTGAGCGTTGCGCGATGATGGCGCGCAGTGTCTTTTCCAGTTCCGGGCTGATGGTTTGCTGGCGAAGGAGCAACGTGACTTCTTCGTCGCTGATGTTGCTCACTTGAATGGTGGTATCGGTGGGACGAAGTTCTTCGACGAGCAGCTCGGATGTTTTATTCGCCTCGACGGGTATTCGGAAGCGGTGATAAGAGGCGGTGCTTTCGAGGGGCTTCACTTCCGACATCAGCTTCCATCCGGCGCGCACGGGATGTTCAATGACTACGTTTCGCGGCTTGGCGTCGGCGTTGCGGATGGTGTAAGTGCGCTTCTCGCGCTGTCCGCGGGTCTGCGTGAGGACTCCGTGAACGATGCGCACGCGGGTGACACGCTCGCTGCTGTATTTGCTTTGCGCGTCAATGTGAATGCCCTGGTCCACGGCGTAAGAGAGCAGGCGCTTTTCGCCGGGTTTGATCACATCGAGCAGTCCCTCACCGGCGAAGGTGTTGTCTTCAAGGATGTTGAAGGTGCCGGCGTCGAGTGAGAGACCGCTGGTGTTGTTCACCCAGACGGCGCGAAGCGCACGCGGATAGGACGGATTCCAGAGGGAGACTTTGTCGGCCTCAATGTTCGCGTGGACGATGGGCACCAGCGCCGACTGGTTCTTGCCGATGGTCACGCGCTGCTTGAGGTTGTACTCGAAGAGGTCACCGAGGTCTTTGCCTTCGGCTTCGGATTCGACTGCGGAGGCTTGGGCAGCAACGTCGACGCTTTCAGTTGTAGAAGGGGGCCTATTTAGTTTGGACATTGTTTGAAGTCGATCAAACTGCTTGGGACCGCTGATGGCTCCCCCGATCACGCCTCCGCCAACGCCGCTGCCCACTCCCCCGCCAACTCTGTAAACGCCACCTCCGGAGCCGAGTCGTTCAGTCTTGCTGGCCAGTCCCCTCGACTCATAATCAGTAAGCCCAGCCGCTGGCGGTGGTGGCGGCGCATTCGCCGACTCAATCGTTTCCTCATGCGTCTGCGGAGAAAGCTGAAATGCCTGCGGCATGGCGACTGAAGGCCGTCGCGAATAATAAGGTTGCGCGATCTGCTGGATGAACGATTGCGGCGCTCCGGCGACGAGCGACAGCTGCACGTCTTTCCAGTCTTCGCCGACGGTGTTATCGACGATGGCCCAGCCTTGCAGCAGCGGCTTGGCTTTGGGATCAGTGGGCAGAACGATGCGATAGGTGCTCTTCCAGATGGGCACCTCACTGATGTAGCTGACGAAGAGCGGGCGGTCGCCGGTGCCTTCTGCGGAGATGATCATGCGGCGGACGTCGCGCTCGCGCGTGGAAGAGACCAGCCCCATGTACTTGCCGACCTCCATATTGAGGTCATGCTCGACGATGCGGATGCTGGTGCTGGGCGTGACTTCAAAGAGGCGAACTTCGCCGGAGTCGCTCACCACGGAGGCTTCGGTCACCGTAGTTGTGAACTCACCTTTTTTGATGTCGCGCTCGTCGACGCTGAGCAGGCGTCCGGTGGCGGAAGCGGCACCGCTGCGGATTTCAACGCGAGCGCCGCGTAGCGCTGCAAGAAATCCGGAGAGCGTAGTCTCTTCGCCAACGGGAAGGCGCAGTCCTTTAAGGCGCTCGGAGAGAGGCGCGGTGGAGTTGTAACGGACTCCGGAAATCTTTCCTTGGCCAAGGTCGAGAACGGTCAATGACTTGATGACGTCATTGAGCTGTCCGCTGGTGAAGTCGATGCTCAACTCCTGCGTGCCGTGGACCTGTCCGGTGTGCTCGAAGTATCCCACGCCGTTTTTATAGAGCACCACGCGTTTGACGGGCAGGCGGTCAGCAGGCGCCTTCGCCTCTGCAATCGGATTTGCAGCAACTTTGGGTGGAGCCGCTTTGGTTTGGGCTGAAATCGAAACGGCGGCGAAGAGCACAAGCACGATGATCAAATGGCGCATTGGGGGGCCTCCTGAAGGTCGGGATAGTTCTAGCATTACTGTAGGGAGAACGGAAGCGCGGAGTGTTCTTGCAGGAAATCTTTCGCGGGCAGGTGGAGGGCTATTCGAAGTCGTCCCTGATATAGACGTCGTCAGTGTGGCCGTCGGGCTGAGTGAGGTAGAGCTTGCCTTCCTCAATCCGAAAGTTGCCTTTTATGAGTTTGCCGTTGTGGTTGATGACGAAGGTGCGCGCGGCAGAGTTAAACGTTCCGTTCATGAATACAAATGGCACGCGGAGCTTCAGCATGCCGTCTCGCGTATAAGTGTAAGTTGTGTTGCGGGCAGCCTGCTGCAACGCAGGATCACCCTTGCCGGGCGCCAGCTTTGGGACTGAAGCCTTCCACGTGCCTACGATGGGAGGGTCGCCGGGCTTGGCCGGTTTGAGGCGAACGAATTTCTCCTCGGGAGCGTTTGGCGCGTCCTCTGATCGATAGAGGGTATCGCCGTCGATGCGAATCTTCATCACCTGCGGTTTGGCGCTTGGCAGGGTTGTGCTCGGCGGGTGGATCAGCTTGTCGCCATCGAGGGTGTAAGGCACATCGACGATTGCGCCGGGGGCCATCCGCAGAGTGCCGTCGCGCTTGAACTCCCAGATGGAACCGATGCCGCCTTTGGAAAGGTTCTGCGCGACCCATCGGCCTACGATCTCCGGAGGCGCTGATTGTGCGACGAGGATTGGAGTGGCGAATAAAAGCAGGACGGCGAATCGAAGCTTCGCATTTCCGCGCATGGAGCCCTCCGCAGTGAAGCAAGCATAGCGTATGTAGCTGGCTACCGACTATAAACTCCGGCGTTCAGGATTTGACTCGCTGGCGTTGGGCAACTAGCATCGCAAGCAATCTTATGAGGCGTTTATGTTAATCCCATCCATCGACCTGATGGGCGGCAAGATCGCTCAGATAGCGCACGGCGAACACCGCGAACTGGACCTGAGCGAATTTGAGCCGTGGATCAAGAAATTTGAAAAGTATCCGCTGGTGCACATCACGGATGTGGACGGAGCGATGCGGCAGGGATCCAATTCCGCGCTGGTGTCAAAGCTCACCGCGCGCCTGACTTGCCAGGTGGGCGGCGGCATTACCAGCGTTGAAATTGCCCGAGAATTTCTGGCCGCGGGAGCCAAGCGCGTGGTGGTGGGGTCGGCGTTGATATCGAATGACAAGGTAGACGTTGAGTTCGCCAAGAAAATCTCTGAAGCCATTGGCGCGGACAAGCTGGTCTTCTCAGTGGACACCAAGCACGGGCTGATCGCCGTAAGCG
>JAOAPL010000261.1 GCA_025462925.1 Acidobacteriaceae bacterium | reverse complement strand
CCGTTTGAAAATAGTGCACCATGAAATGAAGCTATTCCCTTGAGAGGGCGTTGCCTCGCTTCTCGGTCCTTAGCAACTTGATGCTACTGTACGAAGCCCGACGGCCTACGCCGGAAAGAACGGAATTGCTGTCGCGGTAGGGACGACCATCGCTGGTCGCCCTCCGCACAGATCCATACAAGCGCGTTCACGCATATGGTTCTTACTGGGGATGGCCGAGTCTGAATCTCTGCAAAAGCTGTTTGCCAACATTTGCGGGCAAATTGGATTTCGGGTGTGTAGGTGCGACATCCGCAATCGACTTGTCTATTCTTTCGTCTACGGGGGTTGCCAGAAAGGCGTGTGTCTCGCCCTCATGCGGCCCGCTGAGCACCGTCGCCATTCCCACGATTTGTCCGCGCTCGTTGATCTGGTTAGCCATGGTGGGGAAGAGGTTGGATTCTGCAGGAAACAGCGTGCTAAGGTCGCTCATCACGCCGTCCTGATAAATGAAGGCGTGGGCGTCGAAGTTGAAGGTGGAGTCCAGGGTGCTTCCTACCACTTGGCCCTTGTTGTTGATGCCACTGGCTATGGCGGCAAAATCTCCCAGAGTGCCGAGGTTTGTGACTTTGCCGTTTGCGCCGTTCTGCCAAAGAGCGGCATAGATGGTTGAGCCGTCAAGGCTGGGGACTAACCCAACAATTTGGCCCTGGTTGTTAATCCCGAAGGCGGCTGCGCCCGCAGTTCCGAGGTCACGAAGGGAGTAGGCAGTACCGTTTTTTTCCCACAATACGGCGTGAATCGTTGCTCCGCCGCAGGTTCCCGAGGAGCCTACGGCTTGACCTTGATCGTTGATGGCGTTTCCTACCCCGTCTGGATCGTTACCCACTGTATGAAGAGGTCGGGCTTTGCCGTCTTCCCATATCACCGGCGAATGAATCTTGGACGGCGAGGAAGCTGAGCATGAGGAATCAGAAACAGCCGTTTCCGCAAACCCTGTGATTTGTCCGCGGTTATTGATGGCGGTGGCCTGCCCGTTATTTCCGCCGAGCGTCGGGAGAGCGCTCATGTTGCCTTTTCGCCAAAGAAACGCACTACACGTAAGGTGTGTGCCGAAGCCGCAAACGTCTTCGCCGTTCGGGTCCAGGACATCCGTTTCGGAAAAACCTACCGCCTCCCCTCGATCGTTGATCTCACCGCCAAAGGGGTTGTCCCAATTATTCGGTCCTCCGAGAGTGGGGAGGGGGAACGTGAATCCGTCGAAGTTTATCGCCACCCGCCCTTTTAGAAGCTTCCCTGCCTCTAACAACCCGTACTGAGTCTCCGTCCACCCGTGATTGTTGACGCCCATGGTACAGCCGAAAAACCCATCCTCCAGAGTACCCAAATCTTCAACGTGATACCTGACTTGGGCGACCGCATCGCTGAAGCAACCCAGAACAATCGTCGTAACGCACGGTATCCAGAGATTCCGCAACCGTCTTAGCGTGTTCATGTATCCTCTTTTCCTCCGATGAAAGTCGCCATGCCGAGATGACTGGCGATTTACGTCACGTACCACTCGGCGCTCTAGCAGTTGTGAGCAGAATTGGCTCACAACTCCACAAATTCCTGCTGGGTGACAACTGAGGAAGCATATGGTGTTCCACGTTCACGACGATTACGTGACACAACAGGCCCAGCATTTCAGAGTTCGAAGACGAGTGGCGGATTAACAATCTCCTGGGACGACCCACAAGTGACCAGAGCGGCTGTTTCTCCAACTTTTCATACAAACACTGCCGAGAGGCTACGAAATTCGAGAATGCCGAGCAGCAAAGAGTCAGACAGATCATTCCGATTGATTTTTAAATGGTTTTAACATACATACTAGTCTGTATGTTAGCTGCTCACGAAAAGAAACGAAGGACTCGTGATCCAGAGCGTACACGCGAACGTTTGCTGCAAGCGGCTTTTCGGGAGATACACAGATCAGGTTTCCAGAGCGCCGGAATCGATACAATTCTCGCCGCCACCAACGTCACCAAGGGAGCGCTCTATTACCACTTCGAGAGCAAGGAAGCCCTAGGCTATGCCGTCGTCGAAGAGAAAATCGCAAAACTTACGCACGACAGGTGGTTGCGTCCTATGCAGAGCGAGGGGGATGCCATCGACATTCTGATCGGCGTTGTCCGGCGTATACCAGATAGTCCGCAAGACGTTCGAGCCGGTTGTCCGCTGCTCCTTTTGTCGCAGGAGATGTCTCCGCTGGACGAGCAATTCCGCAAGCGACTGGAGAGGATATTCCTTGATTGGCAGGAAGGTGTTGCAAGGCTTTTGCGCAAGGGGAAGTCCCAAGGAACGGTTCGCCGCGACCTGAATCCAGACGAGACTGCCAGCTTTTTGATCGCGACGGTCGAGGGCTACGCCACGTTAGCAAAGAATGCTCAAGATGCGAAGGTGTGGAAAGCGGGAATCAGAAATATCGTGGGATGGCTGAGGTCTCTTCGGCCCCCGGAAAACTACAAGCGGGGCTGACCGCATCGCGGGCTAGCGTTTCAAACTACATCATGAAAAGGAGAGCGAACAATGACAAGGATCACAATGCCGCGCAGGAACCTGCTCGCAACGGGAGCCTGCGCGCTGGTCGGTGCGGTGACCCTACCCGGACTGGCAAGGGCCAGCGCATCGGGAGGGCCTGACTTAACGAACGAGGAGATCATCCGTAAGTGGTACGCGGCGTGGGAAAAGAAGGATTTGGGTACGTTCAATATGCTGCTCGCCGACAACTTCACCTTTACGAGCGCGGCCGGCGACGACCACATCAGCAAGAGCACTTTCAAAACGCAATGCTGGGACACACAGGTTGATTTCATTGGACACTTTGACCTCGAGCGAATCACCACTGGCGCGGGGGATGCTTTTGTGAAGTATCTTTGCCACACCAAGAACGGTAAATCGTTCCGGAACGTGGAGTATCTCCGCATCAAGAACGGACAGTTGGAATCTATTGAGTGTTATTTCGGCGCACAATCCAGCTTTCCGTCAGCAGTAAGCACTGGCCAGAAGTAACCTATGGGCCGGCTGATCCAGGTGCTGGGTTTTTTCATGAATAAATCGGACGGACCGACTGCTCCGGTTATGTAGGACCATTTCATTTAGAAGCAGTGCAATCGTCAGTCTCGCTTCGTGTAGCAGGAAGTCGAAACGAGAGAGCAATGCGAGGGGTTCCATCATGAGCACCCGGGCGCCACGAATCGCGTTTAAGGCGAAGGGTAGAATCCTATTTTTGGATTTAGCCGAGATCGTGGCAGTGCAAGCCGAAGGTAATTACGTTTCGTTGCGACACCGACCCAATCCCTATTTGCTGCACGAGTCCCTCTCGTCCATGGCGGAGAAGCTCAAGCCCTTCGGTTTTATTCGCATACACCGCTCGGTCGTCGTGAATATTTCGGCAGTCGAGGAGATCCAACCTTTACCGACGGGAGAGTACAGGCTGCGTGTAAAAGGCGGGGAGGAATACTTGGTAACGCGTACATACAAG
>JAOAPL010000237.1 GCA_025462925.1 Acidobacteriaceae bacterium | reverse complement strand
GTGTGTCCGAATCTGCCGCCTTCAATGCATAAGGCACGCTGACCAACAGGGTGCGCGCTTGCTCCGCCTGGCCCTCGGCCTGAACCCCGATCCAGCGCGCTTCGCCACTGGAGAAGATGCTCGCAGGTAGTCCTTCGGCCTTGCTGCTGCCCAACAGCACATTGTAGCGTCCGCTCTCATCCGCGGTCACGCTCTGCGACTCTAGCCACACCGGCGCCACCGCATCTTCTTTGTCGTAGATCGCGAAGATCACGCCCACTGGGCCAATTCGCGGATGGCCGTCAGCGTCTTTCAATACACCCGAAGACTTGACGACCCGAGGAATTCCTTCTTGTAACGCAACTGGGGAGTTTGTCTGTGCTGCCGATTGGCCGCCCGTCGAATTGGTTGGAGTCGCTTGTGCCGAGACAAAGAGAGACAGCAAAAATAGAGAAGAGATAGTCCAAAACGATCTGCAGCCAGCTTTCACTTAACAGTCCTCCTACTAGCGGGGCTTGGGGTAAATGAATGTAGCTGGTTTGGATAATCTTTAGCAAGCTTTAAAGTTACTGAAAGTAACAATTAAGTGCACGGAGTTTCTCCATATGTCATGCAATTTTCGGGTTGCACGAGGCCATAAAGAATCGCGTCGCTCTTAGGTTATTCAATCAGTTACAGCACGGGGTGCAGCGGTACTAGGTGCAGCGGTACTACGGAGTATTGTCAGGATCGTAATCTTTACTCCAAACCCCGAATACATTCGGCGATATAACATTTCCCGAAGATCGGAGCGGAACTGCGAGACTTCCCGCAGCGCCGATCGAGATACCTAAACTCTTGGAACCTTGGCCTCCAAATAAGGTGTTGTTAGTGATTGCTGTGTCTTGAGTTCCCCGGGCCAAAATGCCGATCGCATTTCCAGATGAATCAACAAAAGAAACTGAATTCCTGATCACAGTGCCGTCGTGCACGCCGTACAGTAGGTATATACCGGAGTTAAAGCTGTGCAATATGCCGTTATCGCTGACATCAAAGAACGCTGTTCCCAGATCAAGACCCAGTCCGGCGTCACCTTGAGAGGCAAAAGCATTCCCGCTCAGAGTCAAATCGGTAGTAGCCGCGAACTCGCTCAAGATCTTTCCGCTGTCGCTGAAGCAATTCCGGACAGTCACTTCATGAGAAAGATAGCTGTACAACCCTTGTCCATTCGCATCAGTTACGGTTACGTCTTGCACTAAGACGTGCTTGGCCGCAAAGATAGAGAGTGCTGGCGCCCCCACTCCGGAGTCAGGGACCTCGATTGCAAAATCGCGGAACTGTAAATTTTCAATAAAATTAAGAACCTTAAAGAACCCGAGGCCACTGCGTACTGGTTCCCACTCATGCACATTGGGAAAGGCGGTGCGAAATGGCTTTTCCACAGTGACCGTATGATTACCAGTAGAAGTTACGTGCGCCCAATCGACAATAACGACGTCTCCAACTCTTGAATCATTTTCTGTAATTATCAGCCAATCTCCAGGAACCAGATCTGAATCGTCATCAGCGGTCCGGAATGTTGAATCGCCGATCGCAATGGAACCGGCTATTCTGCGACGGCTTACATGCTTATCTGTGTTCGGAATGAATACCGTGTCGCATGGAGTAGTGAAGGCCCGGTCATTCCAACACTGAACTTGCGGCAGATTCGGCTCAAAAACAAAGATTGTGTTGGGCCCCGCACCACGCACGACCGTGTTACTTTGCTTCACTAGAATCGACCGCCGAAGAATGTACTTCCCTGCTGGTATCGAGAGGTTTGCATCTACCATACTCTGGACCAAAGCCGTGTCATCTTGAGTCCCATCAGACGAACGCACTTTGGAGAGCATCTGCCCACATCCCGCAACAGGCAGTATAGAAGACGCCAGCACAGTCAGCAGCGCCAAACGAGATAAGTTAAAACAACTTTTCGGGAGAGACACAACTTGGCGGAAATAAAAAAACGTCACTAAATCTAACTACTGTTTAGAAGATGCACTTTCCAAGCAATTGTGTTGCTTTGCTGTGCGAATTGCTAAAGCTGACTATTGACTCATTTCGAACTTGTATACGGCCCTGAGTTGTTGTCACAAAGTATTTGAAAGCAGGGTAGCGACAAAGGAAATCCAACAGTTTTCGAAAGTATCTGCCAACTTGCGACATGCACTGAGTGCCGCATCATGTTGGTGCAACTTTCAGTAGCAAAGGATCTTCTCAGGACAGAGCTGGTTAGTAATTATGCCAAGGGCCCATGGGATCCAGAATTCTGTTGATTTGCACACTCTTTTTACCCGGCACGTCAATGATGCGCTCTCCCGCAAACGGTTTCAGAGCTTCTTGGCGCAACTTGCATGCGCTGATAAGTACTAGTCATTCGGAAGATAAAGCGCCGAAACTTTGTAAGTCGTTCTTTTATGACCGAGAACATGATTCGGACTGGGAGAGCAGAAGCGCGGATCCACATAACGACGCAACTTATGAGAGCGAGCAGACTCCTGAAGCCGTGCATGCCGGCAGCTTCAACGAAGTAAACGACATTCAGGCAATCGGACATATCGTCTTCATGGCGCAGACCGGCCGCTCATTTGACCACCTTTACGGGAAGTTAAATGAATATCGCCGAACTAATGACCTATCGACTGATGTGGATGATTTGCCACCGGACGCTTCAAATCCCGACGCCGGGGGCGAGGAGCAACTGGCAGCGTTCCATATCAGTTCTGCATGCGCCGGAAGTCCCGATTCTTCCTGGCGGTCCAACCACTTGGCTTTCAACAGGAACGCCCCTAGTTCAGAATTTGCTGCTATGGACGGCTTTGTTTACGCAGCTGAAGAGGGATTCGAGGCAAAACGGTTCAGATCATCGAGTCCTCCTTGTGTTTTGGGCTACTTGGATGCTGAAGATCTTCCTTACTACTATTTCATGGCATCAAATTTCGCGACTTCTGATAGATGGTTCTCACCAGTAATGTCCGGAACAGAAGCGAACCGCATGTATCTTATTGCCGCCACCTCCCAAGGTCATGTTTATCCGGTTCCTTCCCATGGTCCACCGCTAACGGCAAAGACCATTTTCCAACTGCTTCAGGAAAATGGAATTTCGTGGAAAATTTATGTAAGCGATCAAGTCCCTGGCAGAAGTCTTCTGGAGAGCAGTTATTTCGGAATGTTTAGTTATGGCAACGAGCACCAAGAGAACGTAGTACCTATTTCTCAATATTTTGAAGATGTCGCAAGCGGAACGCTGCCTCGGGTCGCAATGATTGAAGGCGGCTATAACACCGGGCGGGACGAAAATGCGAGCCACTCCCGAAATGTGGAAAGTGCGCAGGCAGGTTCGAGATATGTCGCCACTTTGATCAACGCCCTGATGAGTAGTCGATCATGGACGGATACTGTGTTCATCGAAACTCAAGATCAGTCCGGCGGGTTTTACGACCATGTGCCGCCTCAGCTTGCCACCCAACCAGACGGAATTGCTCCCCAAGATCTGGCTAGCAACGATCCACCTGGCGATTTTACTCGCACTGGGTACCGTGTGCCCCTGCTTGTAATCTCGCCATTTACAAAGAAGCATTATGTCTCGCACACCATAGCGGATTTCACAGCGATCTTGAAGTTTATCGAATCTCGCTTCAACCTGCCTGCTCTTACTGAACGAGACGCTGCACAGATGGATATGACTGAATTTTTTGATTTCAAAAATGTACCCTGGGCTTCTCCGCCAAACCCACCTGCATCTTCGGGAGTTCATGCGACAAGAACCACCCCTGAGCTCTCTGTTTCTTCCAATCAGTTGAACGAAATTATTGGCATTCAACCGACGACAATCGACTATATGCGCCGACGCAGGCTTGGCGGTGAATCAATTCGCTTTGCCAGGGAATTTGAAGGACAAGATTTCTGCGCGAAGATTAATGCTGCCATCGTAGATGGACCACCGACAGGAGTGACGGTGAATACAATTGGTCTGGACGGTGTACAGAGTTGCGCCTCTGATCCATTCACAGGTGTAACGAAACCGGTACTGTTGATCCTTGGAGATGTTTACATAACTACCGTGGTGGGATGGACTTGGCCCTCTAATGTGCGTATCTCCGGTGTAGGGGACGCCTCAACAATCGCGTTTGCACCAAATGACCAGATTGACAATCTTCTGATAGCTTACGGGGTTACAAACTTGGAGTTGGACCATGTCAAGATCACCGGCACGGCCAACACAGCTCGGCTAGTCTCCATTAACCGTAGCTCGCATGTAAAAATACATGACAACAGCATCACTGGAGCCGGGTATATCCCAAAAGGAGGACCGCTTGGAGGAGTTGTGATTAACGACGCCTCTACAGATGTTTGGGTAGAGAGAAACGTGTTCTCACGTAATGGCCCGGCTTCTCCGAGCACCTCCACGAATGCGGACATTGTCAATTGGGTAGGATCCAACAGGGGTGTGCACATTCGCGGCAATCAGATTTCTGGCGGTACAGCGACCATTCCGATCGCGATGTTCGACTGCATAGATTGTGACGTCATCGGAAACCAAGTTGATCAAAACAATAAGACCAGCGGTAATAATAAAGATGGATATGGCATTCTCTCTTACGGCACCGGCAATCATCGGCCAAAAAGAATCAGGATCATTGGAAACAAGGTTTCTAATACCGCTGGTTCGGGAATATACCTCGCCCAAAATGATGGTGCCATAGTTCGGGATAATAAGATCTCTAACTCGTCTCAACAGCAGTCAGACATTACACTCCC
>JAOAPL010000236.1 GCA_025462925.1 Acidobacteriaceae bacterium | reverse complement strand
ATATTTCGTTTGCACCGAATACCGGGGGAGGCCATTTTGGACCTGCCACCATTACAAAGCCACCATACGCACAGGGAAAGATCGGGGTTGGCGACTTCAACGGCGACGGCAAGCTGGATTTCGTTGCTGTGGGCGCCGGCGATGTTATTGATCCAAACAACTATCAAGCCATTCAGCTATTTCTTGGTAATGGGGATGGAAGCTTTCGCAACGGCACGGCCCAGACCTTCGGCGGCACCGGCGTGCGCTTTCCAGCAGCAGTTTATGTAGGCGACTTCAACAACGACGGCAAACTCGATTTGATTGTGTTCTTAGAGAGCAATGGTGGCTGGACCCTGAATGATGATGTCTACGAGTTTCTGGGTAACGGGGATGGAACGTTCCATCCAGCTCAACTCCTCTTCTCACATTTTGGGCCGATGGCGGTCGCGGACGTAAATCATGACGGCCGTTCCGATCTCATCCAGCTAAGTTTTGCGATGACCTCAAACCAGACACCTATTCCTGCACAGTTCTCGATCTATCTTGGACAGCCCGGCGGAGCGTTCCCACTCACTGCTACTTATGCCCCCTATTTTAACGCGAACCTGATTCCCCAATTCAATTACTCAAACTCCCACTACCAACCGATGATTGCGGATCTTAACGGAGACGGAAATCTAGATATCGCAGTGTTCCAAAAGGGCACTTCTGTAATAGCGCCGAGTGCTTTTTTGGAGGTTCTCCTTGGAAATGGCGACGGGACCTTCACACCAACGTTTAGCTCGTTCGATTTCCAGAAGTACTATTTCCCGAATCTGGGGGCAGATGTCAATGCGGATGGTCGTGCTGACCTCGTCGAACTGGACGGGTACAGAGCTTCTTTTCACGTGCTTCCTTCGATTCCGGGACCAGCTTTCCAATTCAGCCTGGTGGCAGACCCAGTAGTTGGAACGACCGGTAAAGGCCTACTGACTTTGGCAGTTCCGGCGTCGAGTTCAACAACAATGAGCCTCACTGCAAGCGATCCGGCGATTCATGTGCCTACGACAGTTACGATACCTGCTGGGAACGTTACACAAGTCTTTTCGTTTAGCATCGGATCCGCATTTAACAAGCGTCACGTATTTTCGTTAACGGCGCAACTCGGCAGCGAAATAGAGACTGCTTACGGTACTCAGTCCGCCACGAGGACAGGCGGATTTACTTTAAGCTTCTACGTTGGACCGTACACACTACCCAATATCAACCTCGCAGCCGGGCAAGACTCGACGGCAATTCAAATCCTCGCTGGTTCGAAGAACGGATATGGAACGACGTTGACGTTCAAGTGCTTGGGCATGCCCGCACAAGTGCAGTGTCAGTTCAGTCCGCCCAATGTTCCGGTTCGGCCAGCAGACACCTCCGTATTTGATTTCGTTGTTTCGGTGGGTGCGAGCGCAACCAACGGTTCCTATCCAGGTAAGATCGAGGCTTCCGATGGCGTGCTTATATATGATCTCCCGATTACCTTGAACGTCGGGGATTTCTCGATGAGCATTACGCCACCTGTCGTACAGATGCTCCCGAGCGACATCGCTTCACCCACCGTGACTCTGAGTTCCATTTTTAGCTACAACCAAGTTGTGAATCTGTCTTGCAGCGCACCGGCTGGAGTTCTATGCGGGCTGCCTCCCTTTGCCAATCCCGCACCAAGCGGGTCGCAGGTCACTTTGGGCCTGCAAACTCAATCTACTCCGGTAGGCAGCTACCGGATCGGGGTGGCTGGAACTAGCACTCCTCTGAGTCACTCCGCATCCGCACAGTTACAGGTGTGGGACTTTAATCCTTCCGTCACGCCACTCAGCGCTACGGTGAAGGCAGGGTCGTCGGCAAATTTCAACTTGAACGTCGACTCAGTCAATGGCTTTAATGGTCCGGTTAGTTTGTATTGCGCTACCTCCGCCGGAGGCCTTACGTGTGCCTTCAACCCATCCACACTGACGGTTTCTGCCGGCACTACCGTAACAGCTGCGCTGACGATTAACGTCGCTCCGGGGTTGGCTTCTAAAAAGACACGCAACGGGACCCTTCTTTACGCGACTTGGATAACTTGCGGCACGCTCCCGTTGCTTCTGTGCTGGGGCGGAACGAGGCAGAAGCTCAGACGAAGCGCGTCCATTCTGTTGGTACTGTTTTTAGTCTCCTGTGGAGGGGGCGCAGGGAGTGGCTCTGGCGGTGGAAACGGCGGAGGTACTGGCGGAGGGGGAGGCGGAAGTTCACGGAACTACACGGTCACTGTGCAGGTTGGATCAGGATCAAACTACGTCAAGGCGGCGGGAAAAATCCAGCTTACTGTGAATTAGCCACCAAGCCTAAACGAATTTCGTTAGAAAAGCACGTCAGGGAGGAAGTACGATTTCACACTCTAGCTCCTGTCAGAGGCCACTCAAAGAGTGCACGGCCCGAAGCTGACCCCCAGTTGAGCAGACTCCATGTCTTCAGTGGCACGAATACGAAAAAGATTTGACTTCCAGTCATTGCAGAACTAGTATTTTTCTCCAATCCTGAGTAGTTCCTCGAAACGGGCCGGCTCGAGAAACGAATTCCGCTCAGAGTCTTCCCCGACATTTAGGCCCAATCAGTCCAAGTCTGTAATCACAACTTGATTGCGGAGGTGCGTCTATGCGCTCCCACACGGTTTTATTATTCGTTTGCCTCGTGACCTTGGCCGGATTTCCGACCCCAAGTTTTGCTCAACAGCCTGTAGCCACTATTCCCCAGCGCGATCCTGCTGCTTTGGCAATTCTCACTCAAGCAACCACTGCGTTAGGAGGGCCAACTGTTCTATCGCAGTTCGGAAGCGCACAAACCGTCGGGTCCATCCAGGCTGTCCCCGGAACATCAATCAACTCTGGGACATTTGTTTGGCTACACCAATTCAGCGCATCCGGGTTTCAGTTCCGAAGCGCGTTCACTTCCAATGGCCAAACACAGCTTTTTGTATCCGGCAGTTCCGGTACTGCAGTGTCAGCCAATGGCAAAGTCAGGAATGTATCGCCGCACGTTTCCATGGCTCTGCCGCCCTTCCACCTGCCTGCAGTCGTTATAAACATGTTCTTGGCTAATGCGAATTACACAGTGAAAGCGCTTGCGAAAATGCAAATACGGGGAATAACCGCCAATCACGTGCTAGTCAGTCTCGATACGGATGTCGTTACGCAGGCCGTTACCCCAGAGGACTGGTACTTCGATTCCGGTAGTGGCTTGCCACTCCGGGTGGAGTTTCGCTTGCCGAACCCGCTGAACGCAACCGACTACACGAAAGCCGCCGCCGATTTTGCAAATTATCAGACGGCGGGTGGCGTGTTGACGCCTCTTCTGATTGCGAACACGGAAGACGGCATAATCAACAGCACAGTAACAATTAACTCAGTTCAATGGAATTACGCGGTAGGCGCTTCTGACTTCATGTTGACGGGGAGTGCGCAATGAGCAAATCACGCCGCCTTCTGCTGACACTGTTGTTTTGGATTTTGGCATGCATACCGTTTTGTGCTCAGACGAACCCGAATCTGGAGGTCGGATTCAAGCCTTTTGGTGCCTATGAAGGCAGCGATTTTGATACAGTCAGTCTGGGTACGCGTAATCTGACGATCTTCTATCCGCTGTTCAGCTATCCCCAACGCGGCTCTCAGGGAAAAGTTGCGCTCAGGCTTTACTACAACAACAAAGCCTGGGGCGTGAAGCAAACCTGCAATCTCCAGACTGGAAATTGCACGGATAAATGGGTATGGCAATACCCGATCACGCCGGGCATATACGCGAGCGGCAGCGTCCAGTTGATTCTGACCACTGGAAAGCTCGGTTCGACATCTAAAACGGTGAAGGGCCCGAGTGGACAGAATCTCATTCTGTACAGTGCATTCGCCGAGGATGGTGCCGTACACCAACTAACGCCGAATTCTGCTGGCGCGGGTATGCAGTCTATTGATGCGACAGGAATATATTTCGGGGGAGGCACATCATATTCACCTTTTACCTTTAATTTAAAGGACAAACATGGTGCCCTAACATTAGCTGCAAGCCCGCTCCAAATTCAGGACACGAATGGCAATTATGTCGCAATCCCTTCAGGCAGCAACCCCGTTACAGATACTCTTGGACGGAGTCTTACGCCTTCAGGCGGAACCGGAGATCTCACTGGCTGCCCCGCCAACGCGACAACATGGACTCTTTCCAATTACCCTGGCGTAGGCAGCGGGCCTTTGAGCATAAAGGCATGCTACGCAAATTACGCTCTTCAGAGCAATTTCCCTGGGATCTATCAGGGGCCTGATGGGATCGTTGCTCAAGGGTCCGCAACAGCGGGCATGCTCGTTGGAGTGCTGGTCTATAACGGAACCAGTTGGACAACCAGCCCGGTTTGGACATTCGACTACACCAGCCGCGATCCAGGTGACCCTTCAAACATCAACTACGGTGATCTCACAAAAATCACCCTGCCAACAGGTGGCTCTATTTCCTATACGTGGGGTGTCGATGACCTATGTACTGGTGGTATCCCCGTCACTCCCGCAAGCAGGGTACTAAAGACCAGGACGGTGGACGCCAACGATGGCACTGGCCCGCACACGACGACGTACGCAGTCATCTCGCACTTGCCCAGCCCGTACACGATTCTAGCCACCGATCCAGCCGGAAACGACACTGTGCGCGATTTTGCTGGATATGGTTCTAACTACGAGACACAGGCCCAGTATTACGGCGGTTCTCGCAGTACTGGCACGCTCCTGAAAACAGTAGCAACAAGCTACATCCCCCAATCAAATCCGTACAGTGGGTATAGCGATTGTCCGGCGCCTATTAAAGTAGCGAGTGTGGTCACCACCACCTGGCCCAACGGCCTCGTTTCGAAAGTAGAGATGGACCATGACTCCAGCCTCAGTGGGTGGACGGCGGGAAACGTGACCGAAAGACGAGAATACGATTATGGGAACGGTGCTCCAGGATCGTTGCTGCGGAAGACCGACAATACGTACAGCACTGCCAATTCCAACTACCTGAACGCGAATGTTCTGGATCTCGTGACGCAAGCCACCGTTTACGACGGGGGCGGAATTAGGATCGCGCAGACGAACTATACGTATGACGGCACCACCCTGCAATCATCTGGAGTGACGCAGCAGCACAACTCCGTCGCGAATCCCGGTTATCGTGGTAATTTGACCCTCGTCCAGAAATGGCTTAACACCACGGGCGGAATGGTCACCACTAAGCAAACCAACTACTACGATACTGGGATGCCGTATCAGTCTTTCGATCTCAAGGGAAACGCAACGACCTATTCCTATGACCCGATGTACTACGGTGCCTACGTCACGCAAACCCAATACCCGAGCACAGGATCGGGCAACAGTGTTACGCACATCATCAAGGGAACTTACGACTTCAATACAGGTCAGGTGACTAGTTTCACCGACCAGAACAATCAAGTCAGTTCATACAACTACGACGCGCTATGGCGCATGCAGAGCGCGGCATATCCCGATGGAGGCGCGATCACGTTAAGTTACGTCGATACTCCTCCAGTGCAGATCGGCAAGACGGTTAAGATCACGTCTACCCTGAACAAGGTCAGCAACACGGTTTTCGACGGCTTAGGGCGTGTGAGGCAAACCCAGCTGAATGATCCTGATTGCACGACGGGAAGCCTGCAGGTGAAAACAGATCACACCTACGGTTTTGACACGACCCAAAACACGACTCTTTCCACGGCCACCACTCCTTATTGCGATACGCCAGGGACGATTTACGGCCTGAGCAGTAGAACTGACTCGGATGCTATCGGTCGTCCCATCACAGTAACTCAGACTGACGGCTCAGTTGCAAGCACTAGCTATACAGGAAACTGCACCACTGTTGTCGATGAAGCAGGAAAATCTCGAAAATCCTGCACCGACGGTCTGGGAAGGCTGACGGGGGTTTGGGAAGATCCGAGCAGCTTGAATTACGAAACCGATTACACTTATGACGTAATGGACAATCTATGGTCGGTTACCCAAAAGGGTGGTGATCCGAGCTCCTCAAACTGGCGGACGCGGTCCTTCATCTACGATTCGCTGGCCCGTATGACGAGCGCGAACAATCCAGAGTCTGGAACCATTTCTTACACATATTCCAACAGCTCTGCGGGATGTTCTCCCAGCGCTGGCACGGTATGTACGAAGATCACGCCCGCTCCTAACCAAACCGGCTCCGCTACGGTCACCACTACCTACAGTTACGACAACCTTGACCGACCGATAGGAAAAACCTACAGCGATGGCACGACGCTAAGCGCAAGTTTCGGCTATGACGGCGCGGCTCTCGCAGGCTGCAGCACTGCACCGCCAACCCTGACCGACACCTATCCTAAAGGCAATCGCACCGCGATGTGCGATGGCTCAGGTGCTACTTCCTGGGCGCATGACCAGATGGGGCGTGTGCTCACCGAGAGTCGCACGATCGTCGGCACCAGTCCCTGGACGAAGTCGGCTGGCTACACCTACAATCTAGACGGCTCGATCAAAACGATCAGTAATCCGGGTGTGGGCAGAGTAATGACCTACACTACGAATGCCGCAGGCCGTCCGAGTTCGGTAGTCAACACCGGCGGCGGCTTGAATTTTGTAACCGGCGCAACCTACGCCCCGCAAGGCGCACTGTCTACATTTACGAATGGGGCGAGCATCAGCAACACGAATGCCTACAACAGCCGTCTGCAACCGCTGACCTTAACGGCGGCGACGACCGGCACCGGCGCTCACACCATCCTGAGCCTGAGCTATGACTTTCACTCCTCAACTCACGCGGATAATGGAAACGTATATCAAATCGTGAACGGGCGCGATGGCAATCGCACGCAGAACTTCATTTACGACTCACTCAATCGCATCCAGCAGGCCTATACCAACGGCAACAGCCCGCTAACCACAAGTTGGGGCGAGACCTTCGGTCCCACGGCTACCCCCCCAGGCATACCGCCTTCAAGTCCTGGAATTGATGCTTGGGGAAACCTAACGAATCGTTCCGGGGTCACGGGAAAGACCAATTACGAGGGCTTAAGTGCTGCACCCGCCAGCACCAAGAATCAGTTGAACGGTTATTGCCACGATGCAGCAGGAAATCTTGGGCTGAATGCCCCCTGTCCTGTGCCATACAACCCGGCTTATACCTACGATGCGGAGAACCGGCTCAAGACCACTGCCGGTTGGACTTATGTCTACGATGGCGACGGCCAGCGAGTTAAGAAAGTGAATGGCAGTTCGGGGACCCTCTACTGGCCAGATCTGAGTGGCAATGTTTTGAACGAAAGCTCGCTGGGAGCCACTAATCTGCGCGAGTATGTGTACTTTGCAGGAAAGAGAGTTGCCCGGATCGACGTGCCGACGCCATTGACGGTGAAGTACTATTTCTCGGATCACCTCGGCTCCGCCAGCGTCATCACTGATGCGATCGGCACAATGCCTCCGCTGGAAGAATCAGATTATTATCCCTACGGCGGCGAAATTCCAATCGTCAACAGTGATCCAAACACTTACAAATTTACCGGCAAAGAGCGCGATTCCGAATCCGGCCTCGACAACTTCGGAGCCAGGTACGACGCTTCGAGTCTCGGTAGGTTTATGACGCCGGACTGGTCGGCGACTCCCGCCGCCGTCCCCTTTGCCAATCCGGCCGACCCACAGAGTCTCAATCTGTACAGCTATGTGGTCAACAATCCGCTGAATCGAACCGATCCGACTGGTCATAACTGGTTCTGCACGTCAGGAGGAGATGCAAGCTGCAAGCACTGGGAGTGGCACAAGGGCAGCGCGTACACCGACCAAAACGGCAACAAGTTCACCAGCAAATACACAGGGTTGCTGACTGCCCAAGCTAACGGAACGGACAAGAAAACGGGGGCGACTCTCTACAAGCTGACGCTCTACGATCAAAACAAGGCAGTGGCAAGCGGAACTGGTTTTTCAGGTGGAAACGGAATGGCCCCAATTAGAGAAGGCAATTACCTGCTCCGCCTCGATATCCGTGATCCAAACGGGCCGAACACGATCAACCCAAACTCTGCGTTAAACAATCCGCCGGCGTATTTCGGCATTCAGAAAATGCACAACATCACCGACTCTCAAGGAACCTGGGACGTGGTCGGTGCATACGGGCCGATTCGCGCGCGCCTGAATCCAATGAGCGGGAAGGATGAAGGTGATTACTTCCACGGACAAACGAACGGGCACGGTTATACCCACGGGTGCCTCTGCTACGGCACGGATACGAGGTTCGCAGACTACATGTGGAACAACATGCCCCACGCACCACTACCAGCGGCCATAGACGTTCCGACGGATCAGCCATGAAGAAAATCATCCTGTTTGTACTCTGGAGTTGCGCTGCATTCGCACAGGGTGTCAAGCCAACGGGAGCTTGGCTCCCTGTGCATGTGAAATGGGAACATGCTCCGCCCAGCGTCAATCCGAAGCTGGAGACTGGAGCAACAACCGTGCTTTACTTCGACGACCAAAAGCACTTCGCTGTTGTGGGGTGCGTGGTCAATCGAGAGTCAGGGCGGTACACGATTAGCCATGGGGACGGGCAAGTCGTTTCCTCAGGTGAATGGGACGGGCAGCTACCAGGCCAGGTGAAATACCGGCTCGTCAACAGGACAGTTCAGCGCGTCGGCGAGACCTTGCCCGGACCATGGCGCAAGGAAAAACTAGCGCCCACTCCGAAGGGTTATCTCTTGTTCGAGGGGAAACTGTATCGCCACGTCGAGGATTTAGAGACGAGCGTTCGAGAGCTGTTGCATGGTACAGCGGAAGCGGCTTGGAAATAGTGGCACTGTCCTGGTGATCCTCGCACTATGCGCGGCGAGCTAGGCAGTGGACCAGAGCACAGCAGCGAAGGCCGACCGCGTTGCTATCGTGAAGAGCACGCGCACGCTCACACTGTTTAATCACGGCCAGATCCTCAAAACTTACCAAGTTGCGCTGGGCGGTGATCCGGTTGGCGCTAAGACAAAGGCGGGCGATCAAAAAACACCCGAAGGCGAGTACATCATCGACAGCAAAAACCCGCACAGCCGATTCCATCTTGCGCTGCACATCTCCGCCGGAGGCCTTACGTGTGCCTTCAACCCATCCACGCTGACGGTTCGGAATTGCCGGACACTTGAAACTCTTCATTGTCCGGCTCCCCCGAAGGCTTGAATCAGTTCTTCAAGTTGCGTGAGAGGAACCGGCCCGTTGCGATGCTGCACAAGTAGGGCGCTAGAAGGTTGAGAGAGCCTTGGTATATAGGAAAAACAAAAATCCATTTCGGAAGAATTCAAGACTGCTCGGCTCTTTCCCGCAGGTTGATCCTTGCGTTGCCAGCGGGAAGCTAGCTCGTTGAGCTTTGCTTGATATATAGGAAAAACAAAAATCACTTTCGAGAGAGCAAGCTGCCGTGGCCAAGAAGGTAAGCATCTTCTTCGGCTTTCTGGTGACTAATTTAAGAGGTCGTATTGGGAACAAGAACGCTTTTGAGATGCCGAGGGGCTCGGAAACGAGATTACAGCGCGAGATTGCACGTCAAAAAAGATCGAGGAAGTCTGCGCTGAACATCTTTACGCGGTAACTGGATTCAGCCGCCCGACCCAAATCAGACGTTGCCCATGACCATCGACGAGAGGATCTCTTGCAAAACGCTTCCAAATTGAATCCGCCCAACTCAATCGTGGTGGACGGGGACGCTTTATTTGCCTCAGCAAGGCAAACAATGCGGGAGAAGTATGGTGTTTGCAACGGGGTGAAAGTAACCCAAAATACCTCATACCATGCCGGAAGCGCTCCGGCACATGATCTTTCAAAATCTCGATAAACTCGTCGTTCGAATACTGAACTGGTTCTAGTCCTCCTTTTTTCGTGTTCTTGGCTAAATATTGAACTTCCCGATCCGATATCCTTTCTAGTCGCCACTGCGCAATTGGTGGCCTACGAATGTACCGGCCTACGTAGCCCAAGAACTGGGACTTCGACATGATGCGGCTGACGAAGATGTTCCATCCGCGTTGGTATTGTGCCTCCAAGAGCATCTTAGTTCCCTCAGTACCCAGATCGGCCTGGAGCACGTTCTTCTTTCTTGCTTCCTCCAAATAAGCTACGAGGTAGAAGCGCCAACATTGCATCAGCTCACGTTTTTCGAAGTACAGCCGTGTTATCCAGCGGTTTTCCAATTTCTGCAGACCGCCGGATGATACCAAAATGTGCAGATGTGGATGAAAATTCAGAAACCCACCGAAAGTATGCTGCACGACCATAAGAAGAACACGAGCGCCATATCTGGCGTTCACCCAGTGCTGTATGGCCGCGGCCCCGACTGCGGGCAGGTCACGCAGGAGGCTACGGTTCTGCCGAAAGATCGGCCAAAGCTCTTTTGGCATCGTCAGGTTGAGATTAACGTAAGGAATATCGGGGAGAGCGGCTTCCATCTCCGCTTGCCACAGCTCTGTGGCTCGATGTCCGCAGCTCGGACAAAATCTCGACTTGCAGGTGTGGTAAACGAGCTTCCGCTCAGTTTCTGAGGCAAAGACTTCGGCGCCTAAAGCCGGAGTTCCACAATTGATTATTTTTATGAAGTTTTCGCGAACGTTGGAAGGGGTGCGAGGGTTATCCCAGATTGGTCGGGTATCAATCAAGATTTGCTTTAGGAGATGTGTGTCTAGCACGTGAGTGTTGACTCCTGTTGTGCCTTAAGCACTCTGAATAATTCTTCGGTCAGAAAGATGCCTTTTCCCGGGGCGTCTATTAAAGCCATGACAATAGTGCTGGATTCCGGCGAAGACAGGTGCCTGACCAGCTTAGTCAGATCGACCGCGGTGAACGAACGTGGATCAACGACTCGGGGTGAGATTTCCGCCAGTTGCCGTGAAACGAGAGTTCTTGCCGTTTTCTTGGCGCCCTTTTCGATCCGATAGAGCCTTAATTCCTCGCACTGGTCGTCTGCTGCCTTCGTGCTCCACAGCCATGCCCGATGGATTCGAATTTCTCCATTCCGCAGCGCCTGAAGGATTTCCAAATCAGCCTTCCTTAGCAGATGCTTGACCTTGCTCACGTTGCCCATGGAAACACCTGCGTCATCAGCAACCTGCTTAAGAGAATTCACTCTCTCAGCTTCTGCCAATTTTGCGGAACCTTTGTTCTGACCACCGAATCGTTGGTTCGACTCAGCCTTGGCTTTCAATCCAGGCTCAAGTTCGAGCGCCAGCAATATTCGAAGAAAATCGTTCATGCCGTTCGAACGGCACTGCCTCTGGATGAGACATCGAAGAGCTTCCTCTTCCGTCAGTTCGATTTCGATACACGAGAGTGTCGATCGGTTTTGCTGTCTAGCGAGCTCTAATCGAGCGTACCCGTCAACGATGATGCCGTGCTTGGTGATCGTGAGAGGCTCCATATACGCCAGATCACCTCTACTAGCAACGGCGGACAGCTTCGAGATTGGTACGGTGAGACCGAGACGAGCGTAGCTGGGATGCTGACGAAGTTCGTGCAGACGCCGCGTTACTAGTTGCCCGAGAATCTTGTCCGGTTCCATTTCGATATCGCTCGGCCTGTTCGTCAGTATCTGGCGACCGCCTTTCACAGGTCGCCCTCTCACTAGATTTATTAGGGGAATACCGCCGCATTGGCAATGTCACGAATGTCTGTCTATGTCGTCGAGTGTCACAAAATGAATGGAAGACGCTTCAATCGCATGCGTCAATCGGGGCATAGTTTTGTCTCTTGCTGGTGGCCGTTCTGAAATAGCGGCAAGTCAATCGAGAATTGCTAAACCGGGTATAAGGTCGAGAACCGCATAGGCCGCGGACTAGTGGAGACTGCCGACTCGTAAAAAGTGCCGTAGAGAATGCTTGTACAGCGTCTACAGATGGGCAGAGATTAGGCAGACCAGTTTTGAACCTTCGCAGCTTACTGATCCTGAACGGTTTCTACTCAGGTCAAACAGTGCGCGGGATGTACTGTCCCGTGTTCTGCTCGATCGTGACGAAATCAGGCGATTACACGTTTTGACCGCTCAATGAGCTCTATAAAAAGGGATGTCAAGCCTGAGAGCCTCGACGTTGTTTTTGAATTCACGGACACCATCTCTGTGTTCGAGACTGATGAATACCTGGCATTCGTTAAAGGGAGCGGCGCCTCTTGGCAGACATCACGCAATTTTTGACTACGTAGTGTGGCTTTTTTGTGGCATTCCTTCACTCGAACTGAGGACTTGATGCAGTTGACAGACCAGGATGACTCGTGCGCCTCTAGAACTCCACCTTCACTCTGAATCCGAAAACTACGGCGCGGTGGGTTCCTCCGCCTACGTTCGCGTAATACTGAATGACAGGCTGCAGAAGAAGCATCGGCAGAGGGTCCAGAAGCGTGTTGAATTCAACGGCGTGTTCCGGCTGAAATCGTGGCGTAGCAGACGGAAGAAATTGTTGACTCAGGCTATTACGGACGTAGCCAAGCGACATTGTATTGTGAATGCGCAGAGGAAGCGGCTCATTGAAGCGCAGCCCCGCAGTGAGTATCGTATTGTTGCGGTTCATGTTCGGAGGACTCCAGTCGTACGCAAATGTGGCGTCCAACCCCTTGGCCTGTTTTGGGTCGACGCGCCAAAGAGCCTGGCTCGCCATCCAGTACAACAGGTAGTTGCCTGATTCTGGTTTCGCACTGGTGGGCGTCGTGAATTTTCCCGGATTGTAAGAAGCGCCAAACTGATAGAGCCCGGAGTACCCCTTACGGCTCTCGACATTATCGAAAGCTCGCACCGTGGTCGCTATCTTGCCGGGCGTGAACCCGATCTCCGAGACACTTACGGGGGCTCCACGAAATTGCGGAACTAATCCGGTTGGGTTATGAGCAAAGGGCTCGCGGTCTTCGGCTTCGACCATCGATTTCAAGTAGAGGTTGTGAATAGGAACAACGCGGACCTCCATCGCCGGTGTGGAAGGAGGGTCGAAGGATTCGAAGTCTGTAAACAGATTCCCTAACGCATAGCCCATTGGCTCGAAGATGAAAGAAGTCGCGTAGTGTTGCGCTCCGTAGAAATCTTGACCCGCAAACTGGCCGATGCGTGCAGTGATCCGTTCGTCAAGCCATCGCTTCTCAATCCACCAGGAATCGAGTCGACATGTATTCGCGCTCGACATCCCGCTGGGGCACGTCAGTTTTCGTGAACTCCGACTTCAGTCGTACGCTCCCCTTTAAACGAACATCGGTTTGATGTTCTCGTTGATCCGTGCTGAGAATTCGATGCGTGCCCCTTGAAGCCGTCAATGCTGGTTCGCAGCGTATGGCGCGTTCTGCATGATGCGAACGTCCATCGACTCAGTAACCGCAACTCCAACCATCTCTCCTGTGTCGTCATTGATAAGGCGTGAAGGACCTTCGAAGAAGATATTGTTCGGGTTCTCGAAGACATCGAGCCTGCTGAACGGCTCCAGCGTGTAGTGGCGGCTGCCCTCCACCTCGACGGGAAACTCATAGCTCCAGCCCCACGACAGCCAAACACCTCGCTCAGGCGTCCTGAGGTAGCCGTTCTGACGGACGAGAAAGGAGTCCAGCCATTGCGTGGGGCCGTCGGCCTTCTGGTAGCTCGCGTCCTGGTAGCCGTTAGCGAAGTTGTAAAGATTGACTCTGGCGCCGTTGGAGAAGCGCAGCGAGGACC
>JAOAPL010000226.1 GCA_025462925.1 Acidobacteriaceae bacterium | reverse complement strand
AGCCGTCCCTGGGACAAAGATCGCGACGGCTTCGTGATCGGCGAAGGCGCTGGAATTCTGGTCCTCGAAGAACTAGAGCATGCGCGGAAACGGGGCGCGAAGCCCATTGCCGAAATCGTTGGCTACGGCATGAGCGGCGACGCCTACCACATCACTCAGCCCGCGCCCGAACATGAAGGTGGCTTCCGCGTCATGAAAAATGCCGTGCGGGACGCAAAGATCCAGCCCACCGACATTGGCTACGTTAACGCCCACGGCACCTCGACCCCGATCGGCGACACGCTCGAGGCCCACGCCATCCGCAACTTTTTCGGCGATCAGAAGCTCGCAGTCAGCTCAACCAAATCCATGACCGGACACCTGCTGGGTGGCGCTGGAGGCCTGGAAGCGGGAATCACCGCGCTGGCCCTGCGCGACCAGATCCTTCCTCCAACCATCAACCTGGAAAATCAGGACCCCGGCACCGGCAACATGGATTTCGTCCCCAATCACTCCCGAAAAACCTCTCTCGAATACGCCATGTCGAACTCCTTCGGCTTCGGCGGGACCAATGGCGCGCTGCTGTTTAAAAGGTGGAGTGAGTAGCGCGCGGGGGGCGCGACCGATGCGCCTGGCGCTTTCTCAAGGATCGCGCTGCCCCGACATTATCGCGATCAGGTTAATGACGGCAGCAGTCGCCTCCGCGCAGAGGGCAGCTTGCCGGAAAATAGCGGTTCGCCTATGTTGTAGTTCATTAGCGAGGTCGAGGGCAGCTTTCGCGTGTTGACGAGCGACTTTGTTTTCGCCCCCAGCGACTTCCGTAACCAGATATGCCTCAAGCATCCGCTTCGCGTCAGTGGGGCTGACGTCAACGTCATCTAGGATTTTGTGTTTGGTGGGGTCAAACACAGTCTGCGCTAATGAAATCAGGGCTTCTCGGCAGAGCAGGCCAACAGCCTGAAATTGTTCTTCAGTGGAAGCTTGCTCGAGTCTTTGCCGAATTTCATTTACATTGCGGTCAATTTTCGCCCAACCCGTAGGTTCTCTAAAAATGCCAGCAGCGCGTAGAGGACTTCCTCGCTCTAGGCGATCGACAAGCGGGCCGTACAGTTCCGAGATAAATTTCCGCCTGGAGTGATAAGAAGGCAGGTCGCCGCTGCTCCACTTCCCATACCATGCCCAAAGATCGCTGAAAGGATTCGGATCCGGAACGTCCAATTCTCTGAGCTTGGCCGCAATCGTTCCACGCCGGTGCTGATATTCGGCGTTAACGGATTTGATGCGCGGGCCTCCTGTGGCAACCGCAATCATCAGACTTCGTTGCGCGTCAATTTCCGCGATCAGTGCTTGATTGCTTTCCCTCGGTGCCGATGTGTCCACCACGAACTCGACGCTTGAAATCTCAATAGAGTGGTCCCTCGGCGGGAAGATTTCGCGGAACGTTCGCACGAGTTCGTTCTCGTCATAATCCGGCAAGGAGCGTAATCGTTCGTAATCTTCAATGGGCGCGTGAACGCGAGCCGTTGTGAGACGTGAAAAGAGACGCGAACCGTACTGGTCGCTCTCCTCCAGTTCCAGCCACGCACGCTGCAAGACTTGTGCCAAGTCCAAAAGATTTCGATGCTTGAGAAGTTTGACCACTCCGTCTAACGCATCTGTCTCCGACTCCATACCGCTCGATTATGGCAGCGGACAATCGAGAGTACAATCACAGCTTCCGAACGACGGAATGACGTTGCAGCCGGGCAGGTCTAGAGTATCCACCCTTGCAAGAGGGCCAAGAGACCACGCCCGTCGAGCTTTTTCTACGGAGGATGATTGTCTATGCCGCCCTCAAACGTGGGTCGCCTACAAAGAGTAGCGCTGCGTGAAGTATGGAAACATGAAGCGCAGGATTTTACCCAGTGGCTCCAAAACAACATTGACGTGCTGAATGAATCACTTGATTTCAACCTGGTCGGTGCGGATCGAGAACGCTCGGCGGGAGATTTTAGTGTTGATTTAGTTGCCGAAGATGAGGACGGCGGGACGGTCATCATTGAAAACCAGCTTGAGAAAAGCAACCACGATCACCTCGGAAAACTGATCACGTACCTGACCGCCATCGGTGCGAAGACGGCAATCTGGATTGTGTCTGATCCGCGTCCCGAACATGTGGCCGCGATTGGTTGGCTTAACTCGTCGAGCAGCGCGGAGTTTTACATGGTTAAGGTGGAAGCCGTTCGCATTGCGGATTCTGCAGCAGCGCCGCTATTCACGCTGATTGTGGGGCCGTCAGTTGGAACCAAAGAGGTCGGCGAGGCGAAGAAAGAAATCGCGGAACGCTACTTCATCCGTAAGCGTTGGTGGAAGATGCTCATAGAACGTTCAGCGGCTGTGAGCAAGACGCACGCGCACATCACACCAAGCGAACACGGTTGGATTAGCGCAAGTGCCGGTGTACGCGGCTTAAGCTTTAATTATGTTGTCATGCAAGACGAATGTCGCGTGGAACTCTATATTGATCGTGGAAAAGATTCCGATGAGGAAAACAAGCGAATCTTTGACGAGCTGTATGCTAATTGTCAAGGAATAGAACAGGCCTTCGGCGGTACGCTGATTTGGGAACGTTTGGACGCCAGAAGGGCCAGCCGCATTCAGTACACCCGCCAGGAGGGCGGCTATCGATCACCCGAAGAGCAATGGCCAGAGATTCAAGACAAGACTATCAGGGACATGGATCGCTTTGAAAAGGCCTTACAGCCCTACCTGAAACAATTGAGGACAATTGGATGAACTGTGGTGAGGTCTGTTGGCCGACCTGGCCCACGCTGTCCGCTCTAACTGACGCTGCCCCAGCCTTTCACGTTCTTTGCGAAAGCATTGGAACTTCCTAGTTGCTGAGGGAGTACCGCCGAAGCATGTTATGAAGACCACGTACACGCTAGGCGAATACATAATCCCCAGGAAGGGTTTTATCTCTCCAAGCCTGACAATTTCATTCAGGGCTGCATGCTGCCTTTAAGTAGTTGCGGGCCGCTTGGGGTACTGGCAGCCGGACTATCTTCGGCAGTGATGAAAATGTCAAACACCGGGTAAGGAGTAGACCCCTCAAAGCTGCCGTCAAGGTTATCGTTCACTTTCAGTTGCCCTTGATTCTCGGGGCCCTTGCC
>JAOAPL010000220.1 GCA_025462925.1 Acidobacteriaceae bacterium | reverse complement strand
ATACACACCCATCAACATCGCGATGGGAATCGTCATGGCGATCGTGAACGTGCCCCAAGGACTGTCCCTCAAAGCGTTGACGACGATCAACGCGATCACGCCTAGCAAAACAACATTGATACTGAAGACCGCGATGAACGCGACTGTCCCGCCCAGGCGTCCGATTTCGTCTCGCGCCATTTGGCCCAGGGATTTCCCGTCGCGGCGAACCGAGAAGAGCAGGATGACGAAGTCCTGCACGCAACCGCCGAAGACTGCGCCCACAACGATCCAGAGGACTCCGGGCAGATATCCGAACTGTGCAGCCAGTACAGGGCCGATCAGCGGACCGGGGCCGGCGATGGCAGCGAAGTGATGTCCGAAGACGACCCACTTGTTGGTGCGGACAAAATCGCGGCCATTTTCAAACCGCTCCGCCGGAGTAGCGCGCATGGGATCGAGCGCGAGTACCTTTGCCGCGATGAAGCTGCTGTAAAACCGATATCCCAGCGCATAGCAGCAGGTCGCTGCAACAACCAACCAGATTGCGTTGATGGATTCGCCGCGGCTCAGCGCGATGACGCCCAGCGCCATCGCCGCGATTATGGCGACTACTGCCCAAATGGATTGTCTAGCCCAAACAGATGGCAAACAAATTCTCCGACAAACAGTTACTGAAGACTTTACTGCAACAATGAAGAGGAATGCCAATCAGGGATTCTATTTCGGTGCCGGCCGATCTTCACTTGCGTTGTTTACCAGCTTCTTGAACTCCTCTTCGCCTGAGAGCGAAGCAAAGTCAGGATTATCTTTCATTTGAGAGAAGTCCTTGAATCCGTGTTCGGCTGCCTGCCGCAAACTCGAAATTGCTTTCTTCTTGTCGCCCGAAAGCGCATAAACCCTGGCTCTTTGGATGAGCGGCCGAGGCGAGTCAGGCTGAATCTCGCTGAGCAGGTCGCACTCGATCAAGGCCAAAGCGAATTCGCGCTTGCGCAAATCCTCATTGGCATTTTCAAAAAGCATCGCCGATGCCTGATTGAGCGCTCGCTTCGTCAGTTTTGATTCGTCATTATGTTTCTGCGCGGCATTTCGCAAGGTCGACAACTGGCTGCGAAGCTGCAGGAGAATAGTCTGCCGTCCGTCACCGGGGTCACTGCGCAACGTCGCAGCATTGCGTGCGATGTCCGCAATGACGGCATCTTGGCGCTTAATTTCGTTCTGTTCCCGCTTCTGCGCATCCCGGTATGTTTTTGAATTGGCGATCTCTGTGGCTTTGTCCGCGAATTCTTTCGTGTCCTTCAAGCCCTGAAAATCCTGCACCAGCTTCCTGTATGCGTCGCAGGCGCCAATCGCATTTCCGCTGCCTTCTAGTTCGATTGCTTGTTTTGAAGCCTTTTGAAACTGTGCAGAGATGAATTCCTGATCTGCCGGCCGCAGGCCCTTCCTCATCGCATGCAGCTCAAACCACTCGACGGCTTCCAGTACCACGTCAGCGGGTGCCCACTGGTGAGTACCGTCGAAATGGCGTATCCGGCTCGTGAATCCTGCGGCGTCGAGTTCTCTTGCGAGCGCCACCATTTCCGGATAGTTGAAGTCAGCTTCTCCAACGGAGCCGAAGAATAGAAATTGGTTCTGACGTGAGGGGGCGACTCCTGCGGGAAAGCCTGCTCCGTTTGCAAAGACTCCCACAGTGCAGTTGCATTGCAATGCGATGCCAGAAGCTAGGCGCGCGCCGCCGGAGAGACCAGTCAGGTATATCCGGTCTTCATTGATCGCAAAACGCTGGTGAGTGTCCTTCCACATGGATTGCGCGGCTTCCATCTCCGGACCCATAGGGCCGTTTTTCGCATTGTTGGAGCCGGCAACAATGTATCCGTATTTTTCTGCCGCATGTTTAAGTAATTCGGTCGGCGTCGCACCGCGTGCCGCTGGGTCAAACGCGTAAATGATGGGCCATTTTCGAGCAGAGCTGTAGTTGGAGGGCAAAAAGAGGGCGTAGCTTTGTTTGGCATCGGAGAGCGTAATCACGTTGGGGACTACGACACCGGTTGGAATTTCCGCAGGTTTAGATTGAGCGACACAGAGACAACACGAGATCAGTAGGGCCAACCAACCGCCCGCTCTTACTTGCTTTCCACTCACAGCACCTTCTTGATTTTCTGCTTTTCAAACTCCGCAATCTTCTGCGCGAATTCCGATACTTCCGCCGCAACTGCGTGCCCGCTTTCTCGACTGATTACTTGTTCTCCGCCGGTGCAGCTGTAGCCGTGTCCATCACTATCTTCCAGTCGCCTTTGTTGTCCCGCTTCCACACCCGAGCGTAATAACCTTTGTTGCTGCCCTCCTCGTAAGTCCCATAGGCATAACCAAGATCGCCTGAACTCGCGACATCAGCTTTCATCGGCAACCATTTTGTCTGTATCTTCTCGAGGCTGACGTGGGACTTGATCGCCGCGCTGCCGACGTAAGGTTGTGTGCCGTCGCGATTCATTCGTGCTTCGGAGTCCAGGAAGCGGCCATACGCTTCCGAGATCGAGTTCGATTCCGAAATGCTTGAGAACTGTCGTTCCGCCTCAAGCAAGCTCTGGCGATCGGACTCGACATCAGTCTTTCCTCGCGCGTGATACTTACTCTGAGTGCCTGACTTTACCGAAGCCGAATGGGTTATAGGCGAACCCACCGGCGCTTCGATCCCATAATCCAATACCACTTTCAATTCTCCATTGGCTTGCTTCTTCCAGATGGAGAAAAAATAACCCTGCCGCGCCGGTGCTTTCTTTGCGTTGTCAGTCAAAATATATGGCCCGGTGGTGAAACCCAAGTCGCCCGCCTGGGAGACATTGGCAAACACGGGATCCCAATCCAGTGTCATCGGCGGAGGCTTAGGCGGATCCTGTTGCTTACTAAAAGTCTCCTTGACGTTCACCGGGCCGGGACTGAATTCCACGCCATCCGGTGCGAAGAACGCGAGAAACGAATCGCGCATGTTGGTATCCACAGATGCTCTTGCGAATCGGCGTTCGGCATCGACCATCGACTTCAACGCGCCCATCTGCTGTGCGGACACGGCCAAGGCTGAGCAAAGTAAGAAGGTGAACGTCGTCGCTAACCACCGAATGGTTCTCATCAGTTTTCCTCGCTCGATCACGTTCGGAACGCAATCATGGTAACTCACGCGCTGCATTGCCGCCGCCGCAGGGGCTGCAATCCCGATGCTACAATAAAGGTTTACGCCTACCCCAGTAGTTCACACAGAAGCGCCTGGGGCTGTAGAAATGTAGCCCCCGAAACGGATAGCCGTGGACCGCGCACACATTCGAAATTTTGCCATCATTGCCCATATTGACCATGGCAAATCCACGCTCTCAGACCGATTGCTTGAGCTGACAGGATCGCTCACCGCGCGCGAAATGCAGGCTCAGGTCCTCGACGCCATGGACCTGGAGCGCGAGCGCGGTATCACCATCAAGGCCCATGCCGTGCGCATGAACTACACGGCCAAGGACGGCCAGCTTTACCAGCTCAATCTCATCGATACCCCCGGACACGTCGATTTTTCCTATGAAGTTTCGCGGTCACTTGCCTCGTGCGAAGGCGCGCTGCTAATCGTCGATGCATCGCAGGGAGTCGAAGCGCAGACGCTGGCGAATGCCTATCTCGCCATCAATAACGGACTCGAAATCATCCCGGTCATCAACAAGATTGACTTGCCCAGCGCCGACGTCCCGCGCGTAAAAGAGATGGTCGAGACCGCCGTCGGCATCGATTGCAGCAATGCGCTCTTGGTCAGCGCGAAAACTGGCCTCGGCGTTGAGGACGTGCTTGAGGCCATCGTCAAGCGCCTGCCCCCACCGAAGGGAATTCCCGAAGCTCCGCTGCAAGCGCTGGTCTTTGATTCCTGGTTCGATCCCTACCGCGGCGTAATCGTGCTCGCCCGCATCATGAACGGGGTAATGCGCAAGGGCATGAAGATTCGCCTGTGGTCGAACAAAAAAACATTTGATGTGGAATCGCTCGGCGTGCTCACACCCAAGCCGGTGGAGATCAACCAACTCGAGGCTGGCGAAGTTGGATTCTTCATTTGCAACATGAAGAACGTTGCCGATTCCAAGATCGGCGACACCGTCACCGAGGAAGATCGTCCTGCGTTGGAACCGCTCGCGGGATTTGAAGAGCTCAAGCCCATGGTCTTCGCGGGAATCTATACCGTGGACACGCACGAGCACACGCTTCTGCGCGATGCCCTGGAAAAACTGCGGCTGAACGACTCGTCTTTTTTCTTCGAGCCCGAAAGCTCGGTCGCGCTCGGATTCGGGTTCCGCTGCGGATTTCTTGGCCTGCTGCACATGGAGATCATCCAGGAGCGACTGGAGCGCGAGTACAACCTGGACCTGATCATCACCGCGCCCGGCGTCCGTTATCGCATCACCAAGACAGACGGCACCGTCGTGGAAGTGGACAATCCCTCGAGATGGGTTCCCACCACCGAGACCGAGAAGATCGAAGAACCGGTTATCACCGCGACCATCCTCACCAACGAAGAATACGTGGGCGGGATTCTTAAATTGGTGGAAGATAAGCGCGGCAAGCAGAAGAATTTTGAGTACGTCACTTCCAATCGCGTGATGTTGACCTATGAACTTCCGCTGAATGAGATCGTTCTGGATTTCTATGACAAGCTGAAATCCGTATCGC
>JAOAPL010000169.1 GCA_025462925.1 Acidobacteriaceae bacterium | reverse complement strand
TGACGTGTGATGAGATAGCTTCTCCCATTTGTTTGGTGGTCGCAGTGCCTCCGATGTCCGGCGTCCCCACCTTCGCTTCTGCCAAAACTTGGGAGATGGCGAGTTCCACGCATGCTGCCGCTTCAATTTCGCCTAGGTGTCGAAGCATCATCGCGCCCGACCATATCTGCCCGATCGGATTTGCGATTCCTTTACCGGCAATATCCGGCGCTGAACCATGCACGGGTTCGAACATGGAGGGGTAAGTCTTCTCAGGGTTGAGATTGGCCGAAGGGGCTATGCCGATGGAGCCGACAACTGCGGGACCCAAGTCGGAAAGAATATCTCCGAAGAGATTCGATCCGACTACAACATCAAACCAATCAGGGTGACGCACAAAATGCGCAGTGAGGATGTCGATGTGAAATTGATCGGTGCGAACATCAGGGTATTCCTTCGCCATCTCTTGGAATAACTCGTCCCAAAAAGGCATGGTATGGATGATGCCGTTGGATTTCGTGGCTGAAGTGAGATGCTTTTTTCTCTGGCGCGCCAGTTCGAATGCATAGCGGAGTATTTTGCGGACACCGCGCCGGGTGAAGACCGTTTGCTGAACTGCGATCTCATCTTCCGTGCCTTCGTACAAGCGGCCGCCGATGTTTGAGTATTCACCCTCGTTGTTTTCACGGACAATACAAAAGTCGATGTCGCCGGGCTTCCAGTTCTTCAACGGCGATTCAATCCCTTTGAACAACTGCACTGGGCGAAGATTTACATATTGCTGAAAGTGTCTTCGGATGGGAATCAACAGTCCCCACAAAGAAACGTGGTCTTGAACAGTGGGATGTCCCACTGCGCCGAGGAAGATAGCTTCGAACTTACTAAGTTGGGAGATGCCATCCGCGGGCATCATCATTCCGGTTCGGAGATAGGTTTCGCAGCTCCAATCGAACGGGTGCCATTCGAGTTTGAATCCGAACCGCTGCCCGGCGGCTTCAAGTACGCGGATGCCTTCCGGAACAACCTCCTGGCCAATGCCGTCCCCTGCTATTACAGCGATCTTGTAATTGCGCATAGTTTGCCGTCACGACCTATCCTGTGTACCGAACTTAGACACTACCAGATAAATTTCACTGCCACTTGTATCTGCCGAGACGATGTAGATGTGGCGGTGATCTGTCCTCCACTCCCACCGAATTGCGGGCCCAGCGGATTTCCTGCACCATCGAAGATAGCGAGATTGTCCGTTGGGGGAGCGAAGTTCGTGTGATTCAAGACATTGAAGAATTCCAATCGGATCTGCGCGTTGAAAGTCTCGGATATGCGCGGGATTCGGTTGTTTTTGAACACTGAGAAATCCAGGTTCAAGAGACCCGGGCCTACCAACCGATTGCGTCCAAGATTGCCCATAAGATTCAAACAGGAATTCGGATCTGGAAGGCCGGTCACCGGATCGTTAGCTTGAACGCAATTGGCGGCGATGGCCGGCGTGGATCTCGGAATGATGAAGCACTCAGTCTTCACATAATTCACTTGTCCGGGATTAACAAGCGATTGGCAGTTGGGCGAATTGAGGACGCTGGGAACGTCAAGCGTAGGATCTGTGCTATTCAGCCCTAATGCATCACCACCAAAGCCCACTGTGAATGGGGTTCCGCTGCTTGCTTGAAGGATTGCACCCAGTTCATAGCCGTTCGTCAACCAACCCAGAGCGCCACCTAAGGATTTATTCCCGGGCAATTCCCAACTGGAGTTGATGACCAGATTGTGTCGGATGTCGAAATCAGATGGCCCATAACTCCGCCGAATGTCGAACCACGGCAGACTGGAGATTGAGTTGAGGAAGGCATCGCCGACCAAGCTCGCGGACGAGGAATCGAGACTCTTTGCAAAGGTATAAGCGCCGCCTATCTGGAAGCCGTGCGTCACACGTTTATTAATTTTTGCCTGGAACGAATTGTAGGAGGACTTCCCCGTCCAGAATATCCCCGCAACCTGGCCCCAGTTTGGATTAAGTCGCGTGCCACTGCCGATTGGATTGGGCCACATGTATCCTGCTGAAGTCAGCGTCGGCGTTACGATATCAGCATCTTCCACGCGGTACGGCTGATGCAGTCCCCGAGAACCCACGTAACCGATCATTGCAGTCCAGCCCTCAAACACCTCTCTTTGCACGTTCAAGTTCCACTGCATGACATAGTTTCGTTTTGGTTGAGGATCTAAATAGGTTTGCCTTAGCGTTGCATTTTGCGTGGGGAAGATTGCGTTATACGCGGAGTTCGGATTTGAAGCCGGCGCAAATGAGCCCGGCGATAGATTCGTTGCCACGCCAATTTGAATGAATGGCGCGCCATAGGCTTGCAACAATTCGAATTGATAAGGCAGCGGCAGTACGTCAAATATGCCGAATGCACCGCGCACAGCTGTCTTTCCGCTCTTCGTTGGATCCCATGAGAAACCTACTCGTGGTTCGAAATTCCATTTGGTCGGATTGCCCATCATCGGATCGCCCAAATGGGCATTTACATCGGTGAGGTTGCGCAGCGTCGCCAGCTTACCTTCGGTTTCACTTAGGACTGTTGCAAACTCATAGCGGAGCCCCAAGTTAACTGTAAAGTTCGGCCTTACGCGCCAGTCATCCTGGATATACGGTCCGATCAATGTCTGTCTAAACCTGCGCGGAGTGATTGTGTTCGGTACGGTAGCAGTGAAGGAATCAACAGCTCCGTTAGCCAAAAACTCGTCTAGGCTGCTATAGCCGAAGACACCGGTGGGGTCTGTGAAGGCAGTTTCGTTCGAGCGGATACGTTCTAAGGACAATCCGAATTTCAGCGAATGAGAGCCCAACGATAGAAACGCATCGTCATATGCCTGAATCGAAGTCCAATGGAAGTGATACGTAGAAATTGATGCAAGGCCCCCAGAAAATTCCGTGATCCCGGGTACTAATACATCAGGCGCAAATTTGCCCGGGACAATACCATACGAAGCATCACCTGCTGCCGGGTTATTGGTCAGGCTCGTATTCCCACCATTTGCAACCACCCTGCTGATCCCGAATCGGATTGCATTGACCAATCGTGGGCCGACGATGTGGGTGTCTTCCAATGTAAAGATCTGACGCCGGGTGTCAAATCCCGTGCTCTTGTTGTTCATCTCATCCGGTTGTTCGATATCAGCGACATCGAACACGTACGTACCGGCCAACGTATTTGCGTTTGTGAAATGGTGATCTACGCGGGTGGTGTAGTAATTCTCATGAGTGACCTGCTGCCCTGAAAAGAGAAAACTTCCCGTAGCTGACCCCGGCGCAAATGGCTGGTTGGGCAGTGGATAAAAAGCATTCACGAACCGCAACACCGTTGGATCCACAGGACCAAAGACGCCGTTGCGTGAGTCCAGCGTAGGAGTGGTAACAACTTTCGTGATGCCTAAAGATTGTCTCAATCCTTCATAGTCTCCAAATATGAAGGTCTTGTCCTTGATGATCGGACCGCCGCCAGATATACCGAACTGATTGCGTTTGAATGGCGGCTTGCTGGGCTCGCCATTCGCGTCGAGGTCAAAGTAATTTCTCGCGTCCAAAGCGCTGTTCCGCAAAAACTCATATGCCGTTCCGTGAAACTTACTGGATCCGGACCGCGTGATGGCATTCACCACACCGCCGGATGTGCGCCCATACTCTGCTGGATAGTTGCTCGTTATCACTGAAAACTCTTGGACGGCATCTACTCCGAGGTCGACTCCAAGAACACTGCCAGGCGCACCATTCGAGTAATCGTTTATGCTGATTCCGTCCAGTCGGTAATTGTTCTGCTGCGGGCGTCCACCCGAGATGGTCAATTGCGTCCCAAAGCCACGTTGAGCCTTGCCTGAATTCAATCCGACCTGCGTTCGGGTTGAGGTCACGCCCGGCTCCAAAGTTGCCAGCTGAGTCCAATCACGCGCATTCAACGGCAACTCGCGGACAGTTCTCGAATCCACCACTCCTTTTAATGAGGAGTTCGCCAATTCGACACCCACGTCTGCTGCGTGGACTTCCACACTTTCAGATCGTCCGGCAACGGGCATTTTCATGTCCAGCTGAGCTGATTGGCCGACTGTCAAAACCAGACCCGTCCGCAGCTGCTTCTTATAACCAGGCGCAGATGCTTCAATCTCATAGCTGCCCGGAACCAGATTCACTGCCTGATAGAAACCCTGTTCATTGGTGGAGAGATTGCGCTCCACACGGGTGCCTACGTTTCTAAATATCAACTGTGCGCTAGGTATTGCGGCCCCTGAGGTGTCGACGATTGTTCCTTGTACAGTTGCGCCAGTGACTTGCGCAAACGAGGAGTGAGCAAGTGAAAACAGTGTCATAGTTATTGCGAAGCCCAGTCTTACTGTAATAACCAGAGTCTTACGAATCATCGGATTCTCCTCACTGGACTAGCTACTGCAAAACAAGCGCAGCCGTTGTGAAAGCAATGCGCGCATCATCGAATATCTCTTTCACGTTAATCTAAGATGAATCCAACATGAAATTTTGTTCATACGGCCACACTGCTGCATTATCACCTTGTTGTTCTGAATGGAATTTAATGTTTGTTTCACACAGAGTTCATCCTCGCGTTTTAGCCTTTGAACAGCGCAAGAAGAACAGGGGGAGTCGAATGAGATCTGTCTTTCATAAGATGGTAAACGCAATCACATTGGTCGGCCTTATTGGGTTCACCGGAAACGCCGCTGTTGCTACTACTCCACGTCCAGTAAACAAGGAGATTTTGAAATTGCTCCACACAATACCGATAGCCGGAATCTCTGGAGACTTCGATCATTTTGCTGTCGACTTAACAGGGCACAGGTTATTTCTGGCTGCTGAAGAACACAAGACCGTGGAGGTCTTCAACCTTGATACCGGCAAACCCATACGGAGTATCACAGGCTTCGACACTCCTCACGGACTTCTATTCTTGCCGGAAAAGAACGAGTTGCTCGTCGTGGATGGCGGTGAAGGCGGATCTTGCAAAGTAGTTAACGGCAACACGTACGCTGTCGACAAGACCATTGCTTTGAGTCCTGACGCCGATGCTCTTGCATACGATGAAGCAAGCCACCTGGTCTACATAAGCAATGGAGGCAAAGAGGCCGGCCATGATTATTCGCTCATCAGCATCATCGATACGAATACAAAAGAGCACGTCGGCGATATCAAAATCCCTTCCACCAATCTGGAAGCGATGGCCTTGGAAAAACGAGGGGCACGCCTTTTCGTTAACATCCGCGATAAGAATCAGATTGGCGTGATCGATCGCAAATCGCGAACTCTGACTACCACCTGGCAATTGAACAAGGTGAACTTCAATACTCCCTTATCGCTGGACGAGAATGGACATCTCCTTTTTGTCGCAGGCAGGAATCCTGGACGGTTTGGTGTTGTGGATACAGAAAGCGGCAAAGAAATCACAACCCTGCCAGCATCGGAACTAGTTGATGACATGTCCTTCGATCCTTCCACTAACCGCGTTTATCTCGCTTGTGGAGATGGTTTTGTGAATGTGTACGAGAAAAATGGATCAGCACGGTATGAACGAGTGGCGAAGATAGCGACGGGCTACAAGGGTAAGATCGGATACCTCGTCCCCGAATTGCATCGATATTTCGTTGCAACTTCAAAGCATGGTGCGGTTCCGGCAAAGTTGTTGATATTTTCGGTGGGAGAGTAGCCATTGCAGAAGATTCTCAAGTTTGCATTTCAAACCGTTGCATGGGCGTTGATCGTAGCTCCCTCCATCTGCAAGGCTGAATCTCTTCGGCTGTATGTTAATAACAGTCGGGGCGATTCGGTTTCCGTCATTGATCTAGGCTCACTCAAAGTAGTAAAGGAGATCAAGGTTGGAGAACACGCGCATGGTGTAGCGGTTCAACCCGATGGCAAGCGTCTCTTCGCGACCATAGAATCCGATCACACTCTAAAGATTGTCGATCTCGAAAAGAACGCAATTATCGCTTCCGTCAAACTCACAGGCCGTCCGAACCAGTGTGCCGTCACTCCAGATGGCAAATATGTTGTTGTGCCCATTCGCGACGGCGACAGCGTAAACATCGTTGATGTTTCCCGATCTCAAGTTGTGAAGGTATTACCGATTAAAGAACCCCACAATGCGGTCTCCACCGATAGCAATCGCTACATCTACGTGAGTTCAATGGGAGGTAACGAAATCAACATCATTGATCTCAAGAAGATGGAATATTCCGATCACATCCCAGTGGGCGGACGTCCACGTCCTTATGTTCTATCCAAAGACGGAACAATGATGTACGTTGCATTGGCCAATCTTCACGGGTTCGTAATGGTCGACATTGTAAGTAAGAAAGTAACGCGCAGAGTTGAGATTCCAGCGAAAACTCCGGGGCCCCCTAAGCCTCTCAAGTTCGAAACTCCAGACACCCGAACCCACGGGCTGGCTTTGTCGCCAGATGAACACGAACTATGGGTTACCAGCCTGGTTGATGATGCCATCTATATCTACGATCTACAGGCGCAGAAAATTGTCGGGGCGCTACCCACGGGTGAGGGACCAAATTGGATTGTTTTTTCACCCGACGGCAAATTCGCCGCTGTCACCAATACTGATAGCGATGATGTTTCGATTATCGATGTAAATACACGTAAAGAGCTCGCCCGTCCGAAAGTTGGAGCCGCACCTAAGCGGATTGTTGCCGGCGTTTCTAATAACCACTGAGGGATAAGCTAGACAAGACTGCAAGTCAGCCTATGAGTCGATAAAGCGAATCTGGCTTTCCCAGAATCTATCCGTTGTTGACCTGAAAAGTTTTCTCTCTCGCAAACTTGCCTGCCCAGTGCGACACGAATGACAGAAATTAAATTCATGTTATTCAAAGGATTGGTCGGCCTTAGCAGACGATTTGAGAACTTTTCTACTGGCGTCCTGAGTCGGACCTCGCAGATAATTCTTGAGTTGGGCCAAGTATTAACTTTCGGTTTGCCGACCATCCGGGAGTAAGCGACGAGGAGAGCGTTTGTCGCTAATGATTTCTGAACGCAAGCCATCGGAGTGGCTATAACGACCTGAATTCGAGAAGCAAGGTCCCAAATTGCTGATGTA
>JAOAPL010000155.1 GCA_025462925.1 Acidobacteriaceae bacterium | reverse complement strand
GATCCACTTGCGCTGAAATTGCTTGAGGGTGAAGTGAAGAACGGAGACCACGTGGTGGCCGACGGAGACTTAGGCACCCAGAAGATGACGTTCCAGGTTACTTCGCCCGGAGCCGAGGCACCGGGCGAACCAGAGATGGCTGGAATCAAGACAGATAGTAAGCGCCCGAAAAAGTAAGCGGGCTCGCGAGCGAGTCTAAAAGGGGATCAGTTTTCTGAGCCCCTTTTTCTTTTTCTGTTTGCTGCTGGATTCCTGATTGTCTTTGTCCTTGCTTTGACTCTCGTCTTTTGTGTCTTTGCTTTGGGCCTGGTCTTTGTTGTCTTTTGTTTGGGTCTGGCCCTGACCTTTAGAACTCGATTCAGCAGCTGCGTTATCGAGCTTGGGAGAGGGGCTATCCACTGCAACATCGTTCACTTGGTTCGGCGGAGGAGCAGCCAATTCCGAGTGTGGAACCGGATCATTTTCCTTTGATGCCCCCGACTTGATCGTCTCCACTGAGGCCTTGCCGTCGATGTCCTTGGTCGCCGCCGACATCATGTCCTTCATGACTTGGGGCGCGCTGGTCTGCTTGGGCTCTTCCAGCGAAGGTTCACCAATCTTCACAGCCTGCGCCATATCCGGCCGTTTCTTGAAATTGCCCATGATCGTGGCGAGGCGCCCGCTCTGGCTGCGGCTTTCCTCTTCTTTTTTGTTCTGCGCAATCATCTCCGCAGTAGGCGTGGGTATCGGACGGTGCAAAGCCTGTAGCCGGTTCTTCGCATCTGCTACTCGATCCATCGCCGGATATCGCGTGATGATCTTCGCGTAACTTTCCGCAGCCTTGTTAGTGAGATCATTCAGGATGTTGGCCTTGGAAGTCTCCTGCATTTTCCCTGCGCGGATGGTGTTTATTTCGCCTTCATAAGCCTGACCAAGCGTAAATAAAGCTTCGTCGATCTGGCTGTAAAGCGGATAGGCATCCACCAAAGAACGCAAGCGCGCAATGGCCGGGGCATACGACTCGCGCACAAAATAAAAACGGCCAACGCGGTATTCGCGTTCCGCCAACACTTCTTGAACCTGGAGTAGACGCTGCTTCGCCTCAGGGACGAGCTTGCTGTCCGGGAATTGTTGGATCATTTGCCGGTATTCATCTTCGGCGCGCTTGGCATGAGTAAAATCGCGGTCCGGCTTTTCCATCTGCTTATAGTGGATGCCCGCCACCTTCAACTGCGCCTCAGCCGCTTCCGGCATGTTGGGAAAGAAGGTGATGAAATCCTTGTATTCGGCCTCCGCCTGTTGCAGCGAGGCAGCATTGCCTTCTTCATACCAGGAATCGCCCACTGCAAGCTTGGCGCGGGCGATGTACTCGGAATCGGGATAAGTGTTGATAAGGGTCTGCAACGTGATCCGCGCTGTGTCAAAGCGGTTGTGTTGGAGGGCATCCATGGCGCGATCGAACAGCACCTTATCGGGCTGCTTGGAATCAATCTGCGCGATCGGATTTACCGCTTTGTTCTTGCGGCAACCCGCGCCAGCCAGTGCGACCACGATCAGCAATAAAAGAGTGAGTGTGCGACGAAACATGAGAATCAGTAACCCCGAATCCCTAAACTTGTAGCAGATTTGCTTCCCTGCCGGTCTTCAGCAGCCGTTCCGTGTTCTTCCTGGGATCGCCACTCCCGAATACCGCGCTTCCGGCGACGATCACTTCTGCGCCCGCGCGCACTATCTCGGCGATGTTCTCCAGCGTGATCCCGCCATCCACCTCGATCTTGAAGCCGGTTCGCAACGTTGACTGGATGGCTGCCAGCTTGCGGATCTTTTCCAGGCATGACGGGATGAATTTCTGTCCGCCAAAACCCGGATTCACTGACATCACCAGAACGTAATCCACCATATCCAGCACTTCCGTCAGCGTCCCAATGGGAGTAGCGGGATTGATCACCACGCCCGCCTTCAGTCCGTGCCCCTTGATGTGCTGCAAAACACGATGCAGGTGAACACAGGCCTCCTGGTGGACAGAGATCCAATCCGCGCCAGCATCGGCAAAGGCTGGAATGTACTCGTCTGCATTCTCGATCATTAGATGGCAATCGAGAGGGATGTCGCTGCTGATGGCCTTGCGTAAAGATGCGACTACCGGAGGACCAATGGTGATGTTGGGAACAAAGTGGCCGTCCATTACATCCACGTGCAACAGGGTGGCCCCGCCCTCAATGGCCTCCTTGGCGCTGGCGGCGAGACGGGCAAAGTCAGCCGACAAAATGGAAGGCGCGATTTGAATCACGTGGTTATTGGACAAAAAGAGGGCCTTCTTGTGTTAGTTGCACCCGAGAGTTATCGAAAATTGTAGCACGGTTAACAGGTTCAAAATGGGCCAAAGTACCTGAGTTTCAGGTGTTTTCTAGGCCAACCACTACCAGACCGAAGCTGTTCGCAGCAGAAGAACAGGTCGCATCACCTTCTAGGGTATGAGTGAGAATTTCTAGGAACTTGGCTCCATCAACGGATATCTACCATTTGCGTCCGGTCGGCTACTCTGAAAATCGTATCTCCCGCCCAGTCGCCGTGTACAACTTGGAGTAGGATGCCCCGCACCCTAAGTAATGAGCTTGAATTTGCTTTAAGAAAGAGAACGAAAATGAAGACAAGAACAATACTTCTCACTTTGGTGTTTTGTTTTTTTTCAATTGTCGCGAGCTTCGCCAATGACGCGAATGTGGGCACATGGAAGCTGAATGATGCCAAGTCGAAGATCCCGGCCGGCGCTTCCAAGAACACAACCGTTGTCTACACCGCAGAGGGAGACAACTTAAAGTGCGTAACGGACGGCGTCGACAGCTCCGGCAACCCCACACATACCGAATGGACCGGCAAGCCGGATGGCAAGGACTATCCAGTCACCGGCGACGCGAATGCTGACACCCGATCGCTAAAGATGGTCAGTAAGCGCAAATATGATCTGAGCAACAAAAAAGCAGGGAAGCCTGTTCTGACCGGAGACATCGTTTTCTCTCCGGATGGCAAGACCCGCACGCTCACCACCGACGGCGGCGACCCCACAGGCCAGAAGCTTCACAGCGTCGCCGTCTACGACAAACAGTAACAGCGCAAGTACGTCCATAACTCGCGCGAACGCGAAAACCCCGCCCTCCAATGGTGGGGTTTTCATTTTCAAAAGGCGGGTGACACACCTATATGCGCTGCGGGTGCCGGGTGCCCCAGGCGGGTGGCACCCTCGCTACCGCGGTGCAGAGCCGTGGCCGAGGTGATTTGGGTGCCCCATCTGTGACGAAGTCACAGGTGGGCGAGAGTGGATTCCACCAAAATTCCTGCTCACTCCCAAACGACATAGTTTAATTTTCCCTTTGACAACAAACACAATGAGAGACATAGTTAGTTATCTTATATTAACTATAAGTTAATACGCTCTTTGACATCCCGAGTCACACCGCTAAGTGGCTTGCTTTCTATATTTTGATATGTAACTCCTTTGTCCCCGATATTTTGGGCCACCATCTCCCGGTAAGTGCCCTACTTTCAATATTTTGCGGTTTTCCGGGGGGGTACCCCGGCCCGGATTGAAGTTTGTCCTGAGCGAAGTTGAATGGGACGCCGCGCCAAGAGGAGGAGAGTTGCATTGGGCAGACTCTAATTCCGCGAACGAACGAATAGCCGCAGCGACGATTCGGCAACACTGGCTCTCTGCCGCCCATCCAACTGTAGGTGTTCGGACATTCGTCAGCGCGCAATTGTCTGCTGGTAATCCTCGCCAGCGCATTTCTTTCGGTCGCCCCGCTTTACGCTCTTCCCATCAAACCCAAGATAGAAGACGTGATAAAAGAGGCGAAGAAACCGCCGGAGAAATTTGTTCCCGCGCGCGCGGGATGGAATGGCCCGGAGGAGAAGTCCGCAGTAGCCGCTCCGAATGCGACCTATGACCGCTTGCGGAAATCGATGTCGCCCGAAGCCGCGCGACTGCAGCTTCTGCAAGCCGCGAAACCGGATTGGCGTCTGCTGCTCTGCGTTGTCGGCGTGATCTTCTTCTGGCGATACAAACTAACGCACGAACATTCGTTCGTGCCAGGAAAGATCGAACATCAGGCAGAGGTGGTGCCGATTGCAGTCACAACTCCTGCAGCCACGCGCGATAAGCAAGCGGCATAAGGCAGTTTCTGGTTTCTCGTTTCTCGACATCGAGGATTCTTGGACTGCCTCTGGTTAAGTGTTAGTCTTGGCGGGATACAGCAATTGGCTGGGAGCTGATTTGTCCTTACCTCGGATCTTGTCAATCTCGTTTGACGATCTCAATGAAGTTGCACGGAACGGTACACTGGCCCAGGCCGGATATGCGGTTTCGCCGGCCACCAGCACCACGCGCGCATTCGAACTGCTGAACGAACTGCATTTTGACCTGGTGATCATTGGCGACTCCGTGCCTACCGCGGAACGAAGATTGTTGTTCCTTGAGATCAACAGAAAATGGGGCACGCCCGTGCTACTTGTGGATTCCGGCGAAGCCGATCCTATGATCCGGGCGCGGGCTCATATCAGCGAGAAAGCGACAGCAGACGAGATGCTGGCCGCCGTGGCAGCGTTGGTGCCACAGAAGAAACCCGCAGCGCAAAAGAAACGCACAAACAGTGCCTGACTGGTTCGTTTCATTTCTGAATCCGCTTTTGAATCCTTGAGCCTATGCCGCTGGTTGAGATCCAAAACCTCACAAAAATATTTCCTGCCACCCAAAACCTATTTGGCGCTGCCTTGCCCAGTTCCCGACCGGCAGTGGATGGAGTTTCTCTCAGCATCGAAGCGGGCGAGACGCTGGGACTGGTCGGCGAATCCGGTTGTGGCAAGACGACCCTGGGCAGGATGGTGCTGCGGCTGATCCAGCCGACATCGGGCAGCGTGCGATTCAATGGCGAGGACGTACTCGCCGCCAGCGGGAAACAATTGCGAAAGTTGCGGCGTGACATGCAGATCGTCTTTCAAGATCCGTTCGGTTCTCTGGATCCGCGGATGCGGGTGTTTGACATCGTTACCGAGCCGCTGGTGGTGCATGAAAATCATTCCCAAACGATTCTGCGGGAACGCGCGGCGGAACTGATGCGCGCGGTGGGGCTGGATGAATCCGCGCTGCTGCGATATCCGCACGAGTTTTCCGGAGGACAGCGTCAGCGAGTGGGCATCGCCCGGGCGTTGGCGTTGAAACCAAGATTCATCGTCGCCGATGAGCCGGTGTCGGCGCTCGACGTCAGCGTTGGCGCGCAGATCGTCAATCTGCTGGCGAAATTGCAGCGTGAGTTCGGCCTAACCTATCTGTTCATCTCGCATTCCATGCCGATCGTGCGCTATCTGTCCACGCGTATCGCAGTGATGCGCGCCGGGAAGATCGTCGAATTGGGCGAGGCGGAACAGGTCACCGGCAGTCCCGCACATCCATATACCAAGACACTGCTGGCGGCAACGCCGGAGATCAGTGTCTAGTTTCTAGTGAAAGCAAGAGCAAAGACTTGCCACGGATTACACGGATGGCACGGATCTGCACGGACGAAACAAGTAATCGTGGGCAGGATTCTGAGGCGCTCAGGCAAAGAATTAAGGTTTCACAACACATCCGTCAGAGTAGAATGCCTGCACAACAATTCTGTGGAATGCAACTTTCGCGCGACTGGTTCGTAATCTAGCCGCATACCACCAAGTCGATTTGGGCACCCTAACCCAATCACACGAGGACAACTTCATGAGCACAGCAGTCACACCAGTTCCAGAGCAGGGAGTGCCGCTATCGCAGGTCGAGCGCGTCACCAACGTATTCTTTGCGCCTAGCAAGACTTTCACAGACATAAAGAGAAATGCGAAGTGGTGGGCACCTTGGCTACTGATGTTAGTGGTCTCAATTCCATATGCACGGCTCGTTGAAAACAAAATTGGCTTCGAACAAATCGCACAGACAAATATGCGCTTTGTTCCGAAAATTGCTGTAGATGCGATGGAACAGCAAAGACAGGCTAATCCGGCGGCATTCGACAAGAAACAAGCTGATAGCGCAAAGAGAAGTGTCTATGGTTTTTTGCTGATTCGAACATGCTTATGGCTCATAGTGGCGCTTGTTCTCTGGCTCACTTTCAATTTCGGATTCGGAGCACAGACGACCTACTGGCAATCGAGTGCGGTGGTAATTTATTCGAGCCTCCCAATTATTGTGAAAACATTGCTGGCTTCGGTAGTCCTGTTTGCTGGAGTAGATCCCGGCGGCTTTCTAGTGGATAACCCTGTAGGAACGAACATTGGCTATTTCCTGAGCTTCGCTGACACGCCCCGGTTTCTTTACGTGATTGCGTCCCAAATCGATCTGATTACCTTTTGGGTTCTGATACTTGGGGGAATTGGCTTCTCTTCTATTACTTCCGTCAAGCGTGGTACAGCTATCGCAGTCACCTTTGGATGGTATACGGTCATGTCTTTGCTGATAGCAGGAATCGCAGCAGCATTCTCGTAAAGAAGTGTGAAGAAAAAAAGGCGACGCATTTAGCGTCGCCTTAATTTTTGCTCAGAAGAATGATTATGCGGGAGCTGGTTCGCCGCCAGTGACTGGCTTGCGCTCCGGCTTCAGCACTTGCTGCAACGGAGGATTCTGATCGTCAGGCTTGTTCATCGGCGGCAGGTCTTTGTCGTCGATGAGCAGCTTGATCTCGCTGGCATCCAGTACCTCGCGCTCGAGCAGCGCCTCTGCAATGCGGATCAGCGCTTTGCGTTCAGCAGTGATGAGGTCCTTGGCTGAGGCGTAAGCATTGGTGATCAAGAGGTTCACTTGCTGATCGATCTTGATTGCCGTGTCTTCGCTGTAGTCGCGGTGCTGATTGATCTCGCGGCCCAGGAATATCTGCTCTTCCTTCTTGCCGAAGGTCAGCGGTCCGAGTTCGCTCATACCGAATTCGCAGACCATCTTGCGTGCCAGTTCGGTGGCGCGCTCAATGTCATTACCCGCACCCGTGGTCATCTCTTCGAGGAAAATCTCTTCCGCGATACGACCGCCCATCAGAATGGCAAGACGCGTCTGGAGATAGCTGCGTCCGTAGCTGTGCTGGTCTGTCTCTGGCAATTGCATGGTCACACCCAGCGCCATTCCGCGCGGGATGATAGTGACCTTGTGCAAAGGATCGGAGTTCGGCAGCTTCGCCGCGACTAATGCGTGACCGGCTTCGTGATAAGCAGTGTTGCGCTTTTCCTTGTCGGTGAGAAGCAGCGACTTGCGCTCTGCGCCCATCAGGACTTTGTCCTTGGCGAGTTCGAAGTCATACATCATCACTTGTTTGCGGTTGTAGCGAGCAGCAACCAGTGCGGCTTCATTGACCATATTGGCCAGGTCGGCACCGGAAAATCCCGGTGTGCCGCGAGCGAGAACGCCGAGCTGCACATCGTCAGACATCGGGATCTTGCGGGTATGCACGCGAAGGATCTCTTCACGTCCGCGAACGTCAGGACGCGAAACCACCACGCGGCGATCGAAGCGGCCGGGCCGCAGAAGAGCGGGATCGAGAACGTCAGGACGATTAGTTGCGGCGACCAGGATCACGCCGTCGTTGGATTCAAATCCGTCCATTTCGACGAGCAGCTGGTTGAGGGTCTGCTCACGCTCGTCGTGTCCGCCGCCGAGGCCTGCGCCGCGGTGCCGTCCGACTGCGTCAATCTCATCGATGAAGATGATGCAGGGAGCGTTCTTCTTGCCCTGTTCGAACAGATCGCGAACGCGGCTTGCGCCCACGCCGACGAACATCTCAACGAAATCTGAACCTGAAATGGAGAAGAATGGAACATTTGCTTCGCCGGCAACAGCGCGCGCGAGCAAAGTCTTGCCCGTTCCCGGAGGGCCTACGAGCAGGACGCCTTTGGGAATGCGTCCGCCAAGCTTCTGGAATTTCTGCGCTTCGCGCAGGAACTCGATGATCTCCTTGAGTTCTTCTTTCGCTTCATCAACTCCGGCGACATCTTTAAAGGTGATCTTCTTCTGCTGCATCGAGAGCAGCCGGGCGCGGCTCTTGCCGAAAGACAAGGCTTTGTTTCCGCCGGCTTGCATCTGCCGCATCATGAATATCCAGAATCCGATGATGAGCAGGAACGGCAGCGTATTCACCAGGATGCTGACCCACATGCCCGCCTGTTGATCGACAACTTTTACCTGGACGTTCTTGTCGCGAAGCATTTTGTAAATGTCAGGATAATTCGCCGGAATCGTGGTGTGGTAAGTACCCTCGTTGTTGTTGCGGAACTTGCCGCTGACCTCACCGCCGCGGATGGTGGCATCGAGAATACTGCCCTGCTCCACGTCAGACACGAATTCCGTGAGCGTGATGTCGCGTTCCTTGGGCCCGCTGGTCCCATTCCTTACCACCTGCCAAAGCACGATGGCGGCTACTGCCAGCACTACCCAGGTTATGACTTGCTTTACTGTCGAGTTCACTATTTGCTCCTACTCAAAAGCTAAAAACTCCCTGCACCGACGACGAATCGCCAGCCTGTTTCTGCTGGAAGTGCATTGCGGAAATTTTTCAGAGTTCCGCTAGGGGAGAGTCCAATTTCGTTGCTCGTCTAATGTTGCTCGTCTAATATAGATGCGGAAGACGAGCTTTCGATTGAACTTACTTAGTTAGATTTTACCCCGTTTAGACGGAGAAAGTTCCCAATTGGCTCGCTAAATTGCACCTTAGTAGCGATATATTTCCCTGCTCAGCCCAGTCCGGCCCACAAAATCGTAAGTACTTGCAAACAAGGCTCCACAAGATCGCTACGTTTTAGTCGCGCGCTAAAACCCCGATGTAGGGCAGATTTCTCCCTAAAAGTGGAGCACCCAGGCCATAGCCAACTACAAAGGATTCGTCCAGCAGGAAGCCAAAGTACTCTGGGTGAAGCATCACTTTCCGCTCTGATTGCTTATCCAGCAGAGCCGCGAGCTTTACGGACGCCGCGCCGCGGGTGGTGAAGTTCCGGATCAGAAATTCACTGGTGATTCCCGATTGCACAATGGCCTCGACCAGGAGTACATCTTTCCCGGTGACATCGGTTTCAGGAGTGTAGAAAATCTCGGTGGTGCTGCTGCTGCCTTGCTTTGTCTCGCGGGTGTCCGGCCTCACGAAGTGGCAGACGACCGGCACTTCCAGTTGGCGGACGAAGTCCGACATGAACATAAAACCGTTTTCCAACACGCAGATGACATGCAGTGTCTTGCCGGCGTAATCCGCACTGACCTGCTTGGCGATCTCACTCACGCGCTTCTGGATCTGCTCTGCGGTGAAAACCGTTTTCTTAATCTTCAGTTTGTTGCCGTTTATCACTCAAACCGCCTTGATTTCGTGATGACTGCCCGCTCAACCTATTTTTCATCGATAACCAGACGGTGCAGATCCCCATCTTTTGCTACCCAAAGCTTTATTGGGCGCGTACCGCGCACCCAAACCAACTGTTCACCCGCCGCAACTACCGGCCAACTTGCCCGTTCAGACTGCGGAACCTTTAATTCCTGAAGCAGGTCCTTAACTTTCTTTTCAGAGCCGGAATGTGCTGGACGAAATCGGTCACCGGGCCGCCAGTTGCGTAGTACCAGTTCGCGCCCTGCGCCTATAGACTGCAATTGTCCGATGGCTTCGCCGTACAGGAATTCCAAGTTTTTCGTGCCGACACCCTCATTATCGGCACAGTTGCCGGAAAGTCCATCGGATAATGTCCGGTGATTATACGCCCGTCCTTCTGCACCAACCGGCAGTAAATGGGCATGTATAACTAGGTTCCCTCCCGGTACGGACACCTGGCCGGGAATGGGCAGAAGGCACTCGTAATGACCTTTGCCTGATTTTACCCCGACAGCCAAAATCTTCTCGAAACGAAGCTCGCGGAAGCTGCGCTGCACTCTCCAACCCTCCGGCAGCTCGCATGCTTTGCGTGAATCGGCGACGGCCAGCACGTCTTCCACATGGAAAATATCCAACTTCAGGCCAAGAGTTGCTGCCGCGGCTCGAATGAGCCTGCGCTGCAGGGCCAGCGGCTGACGCTTGAGTTCTTCAATGCTCATTGCAAGATCGTGGTGTTGAGTTGATTGGCGTCCGCCTCCGCGAGCAGGCTTGCCGTGGAGCACGATCATCGGCAACAGGCGGGCTGTTTCCGCTTGCCAATATTGTTCTTCGCCGCGGGCGATTTCAGCCGAACGCGCCAAAGCCTCAATTATCGCGGGATTGTAACCGCTGGCCAGAAGCGGCAGCAGTTCATGGCGCACCTTGTTGCGCGTATGAGCGCAGTCGAGGTTGGTCGCGTCCTCACGCCAGAGTTGTCCACGGGAATTCAAGAATTCTTCCACTTGCGCGCGAGTAACAGACAACAACGGCCGTACGATGCTGCCCTTATCTTCCTTCTTTTCCGGATAGATTCCGGCGAGACCTCGCGTGCCTGCGCCGCGAAGAAAACGCATCAGGACACTTTCAGCCTGATCGTTCAGAGTGTGTGCAGTCGCGATCTTATTGACGACTCCGCTCGCGAGCAGTTCGCGGAAGTATCCGTAACGGAGTTCGCGCGCCGCACTCTCCAGGCTTTCCTTCTGTTGTTCCGCCCGCTGCGGTGCGTCACCGCAGCCAACATGAAACTCGAGAACATGATGTTTGGCGAGATCAGCTACGAATCTTTGATCTGCGTCCGCCGCGGCACCGCGAATCTGGTGATTGAAGTGGACAACCGAGAGGAGAATGCCTAGCTCGCTTCGCAAGGCGAGCAGCGCCAGTAGCAATGCGACCGAATCTGCGCCTCCCGAAACGGCCACACCAACGCGGTCGCCCGCTCTTAGCAGGTCGTGTTGCCGAATGTTGGAGAGTACGCCGTGTTGCACGAGTTAATGGTACACAAAGGCGGTTTCTGGTTTCTCGTTTCTGGTCTCCAGAGCAAGGTCGCTCGGGCTTTTCGTTTTGGCCGTTTTTCGAATGAGAACGCCCATCCTGCTATACTTTCTGCCCCTGCGCTGTTTGCAGGCTCATTATGAAGGTTGTTGTCATTATTCCGGCCGCGGGACTTGGAACCCGCATGGCTGCTGGTTCGAACAAGCCTGCCGGCGGAGGTAAAACCCGCTCCAAGCAGTTTGCCGAGATCGGCGGGACGCCTATCCTCATCCATACGCTGCGACGATTCGCCGAGTGTCAGCAAGTTACCGAGATCTTTGTCGCACTACGCAAGCCGGAGATAAAACAATTCCAACCTCGTTTGAATGAAGAACCTTTTGCCAGCCGTGTTCAGTTGGTAGAAGGCGGCGACAATCGCCAGCACTCGGTTGCCAATGCGTTGGCACAGGTGAAAGCTGAAGCGAACGACATCGTCCTGGTCCACGATGCGGTGCGTCCGTTCATCGATCGTGAAGTCATTACGAACGTCATCAATGCGGCCAAGAATGTTGGCGCGGCGATCGCCGGAATTCCCGCTGTGGACACGATCAAGCAAGTGGACCGCACAGCGCACGGCGCAATCATCACCTCGACCATCCCGCGCGAAAGAATCGTCCTGGCGCAGACGCCACAAGGGTTCCGCTACTCAGTGCTGAAGAAAGCTTTCGACGAAGCCCAAGCCGACGACTTCACCGGAACCGATGAAGCGTCGCTCGTCGAACGCTCAGGACACGAAGTCTCAGTGGTAATGGGCTCCGCGCGCAACATGAAAATTACTACTCCGGCGGACATGCAGTTGGCAGAGTTCTACCTGAAGAATCAAAAACTTTAACCGCGGATAAAAGACAGATAAGGGCAGATTTTGTCATTCGGAAGAATGCAATGAGTGTAGAGGGTTCGACACCAAAACACGCAGAAATCACGGAGAAGATTATTGGGGTGTTTTTTGCCGTTTATAACGAGTTGGGACATGGATTTCTGGAATCCGTGTATCAGAACGCGATGGTCATTGCCTTAATACAGGCTGGGCTGAAGGTAGAACGGGAGGTGCCCGTTCCAGTCTTTTTCAGAGGACAGGTTGTCGGTGATTATCGGGCGGACTTGCTCGTCGGCGGTCTAGTGCTGGTTGAATTGAAAACTGTACGTGTGCTTGAGCCCTCGCACGAAGCCCAGTTGTTTCATTATCTCCGAGCCACAAATGTAGAGGTAGGCTTGCTACTGAACTTTGGAGCCAAGGCTCAATTCAAAAGAATCGCATTTGAAAACACAAGAAAGAAGAATTGCTCCAATTCGGCTAGGGAAGTCGGGAATGCCCTGCACGCACCCGCCTCTGAGATTTAGCTTAGCGTTTCAATCCGTTTTTATCCTTCTTTTATCCGCGGTTACAAGGAATTTGAATAATGAGAATCGGTTACGGTTGGGATTCACACGAATTTAAGACGGGCGTTCCGCTTATGATCGGCGGGGTGAAACTGCCGCATGACAAGGGACTTGCCGGACACTCCGACGGCGACGTTCTTTTGCATGCGATCACCGATGCCTTGCTGGGCGCTGTCGCCGCGGGCGATATCGGCAGCTTCTTTCCGCCTTCTGATCCGAAATGGAAGGGCGCTGATTCCGCCATCTTTCTGAAGGAAGCACTGAAGCAAGTGAAAGAAAAAGGATATCGGATAGAAAACGTGGATTCCACCTTGATCCTGGATGCTCCCAAGATCGGGCCACATGCCAAAGCTATCCAAACGCGCGTTGCCGAGCTTCTGGGGATTGCGCCGGATGCGGTGGGAATCAAGGCCAAGACACCGGAAGGAATGGGAACCGAGAACGCTGCTATCGCCCACGTCGCTGTGTTGTTGGTGAAAGCCTAAAGTTGAAGGCGGGAATCGAAGACCAAGTTAAGCCCTCGCCGTTTTTTCGCTCTTGAGTTGCTTGATGAGGATTCGCACGATCATTCCATCGAACTGCGTGCCGCTGCTTCTCTCCAGATCGAGCATCGCTTCTACAGGCGTCTTGGCGTCGGCATAGGCGCGGTCGGTGGTCATGTTTACGTACGCCTCAGCAACCGCAATGATGCGTGCGCCCAGCGGGATCTGCTCACCTTTGAGTCCATTCGGATAGCCACCGCCGTCGAATCGCTCCTGATGATGCAAGACGAATTTCTGCGCCTGATCGGTTCCCGAGACAGCGGCCAGTATGTCCGCGCCTACCGCGCTGTGCGACTTCACCAACTGATACTCGTCAAAATTCAATGCAGTCGGCTTGTTCAGCAAGCGCTCATGCAGGATTATCTTGCCGACGTCGTGTACTTGGGCGGCGAAGATTAGTTCGGACAGATCGGCTTCGGGCAAGGCCAGCTCATCGCCGATGGCGCGGACGTAACTCGCGACGGTTTCTCCGTGCCCGGTTGCATGCAATTCGCGCGATTCCAGTGCTCTTGTCACGGACCTCACCGCGTCCATCAAGATGGACTGGCGGTCTTTCTCGGCAACCGCTTCAGAGATTTTCTCCAGCGCATCCAGTACCTCATTTGCATTGGGGACATGCTCACGCCGCAAAATGCTTTCCAGATGCGAATGGATCAGCTGCCGATGTTGTCCCAACGCTTCCGCATCGAGAGTCGGCTCCATGCTGAATACCTTGTTGCCACCCGCGTGCTTGGCCTTGTACATGCTCGCGTCAGCAACGCGGATGATCTCTTCCACGTTGGAACCGTGAAGCGGAAATTCCGCCACGCCGAAGCTGCCAGTGACGTGCCTCTCATTGAGCATGGGATCGGTTGCGATCCAAAGCCGCAAGCGTTCAGAAAGAATGCTCGCCTGCTCCACTCCCGTCTCCGGCATCAGCACGACAAACTCATCTCCGCCGTAGCGCGCCACCACGTTCGATTGGCGCACTTTCTGGTCAAGCAATCTTCCAATGCGCGCCAGAACTAGGTCGCCTTCGAGATGTCCCATGGTGTCATTCACTTCTTTGAATTTGTCCAGATCGATGATCACGACCGAGAACGGCCGCCCTGAACGCATCGCTCGTTTCGATTCCGATTGCAGTGCTTCATTAAAGTAACGGCGTGTCTTGATCCCGGTCAGCGGGTCGGTGATGGATTGCTGCTCCATTTTCTGGAAGACAAAAACGTTATGCAGGGCCGTCGCAAGCAGGTCGGCGAGCGTCTGCATGATCAGCACTTCTTCGCTTTGAAAAGCGTTTTCGCGGCTACTCTCAACGTTCAGCAATCCAAGAAGCGATTCGCCATACGCAATGGGAAGACATAAGACCGAGCGCGATCCGGGAATGATGCCTAAAAGGTGATCGGGATTGCCCTGCTCCAGAACCATCTCACTGGAGCGCGCCACCCGACCCATGATGCCCACTCCTAATGGAATGCGCTTGCCTACGGCCATGTCCGTGCTGCCGGCCTCGGCTTTGATCTCAATTTCTTTGGTGTTGTAGTCCACGATGCCAACGCCGATGTGGTCGAAATTGAAATTCTGCTCGATCTGCTCCACGATCTCTGCCAGCATCTTCTCCGCATCCTGGCTCGAAATGGCGATCTTGGAAACGCCATTGAGGAAAGCCAAATATCTCGCCCGCTTCTGCTCTTGCGCAAACAACCGCGCATTCTCCGTGGCTACCGCCACTTGCCGTGCTGCGGTCTGCAACATCTCCAGGTCACGCTGGCTGTAAACGCCTTCGCGTCCGTAGTGCATAACCACCATTACGCCCACTGCTTTGTCACAGCGAAAGATGGGCACACCACAAAAACACTTTGCAGGGCGGTCAATGACCCTTACTCCGAGCTGGTCTCGCACTCGTTCCAAATCACCTTCAATCAGAAGCGGCTGCCCGGTGCGCATGATGTGCTCGGTAAATCCATTCGTGATCGGTCTGGTTCGCTTGGGCAAATGCACTCCCCGTTCGAATTCAAATTCGAACAGGATTTTTTTGTCCTCCTGGAAGGCAACGTAGAAAGTGTCTGTATCGAAGAGCTGCCCAAGTTCCTTATGGATGGCGCTGAGCACTTCATCTTGGTCAAGCCGGGAGCTGACGACCTGTCCGATCTCTGTGAGCAGTTCGAACTCTTTTGTGCGGCGCTGTGCTTCGTGCAACAGAGCGTATTTCTCAAGCGTGGTGGCCAGCTGCATGGCCAGGCTTGTGACCAATGATGCTTGTGAAGCTCCCAGACTGGATGCATCCGCGTGTGGCAGCAGCAGGAGTCCCAGAGCGCGGTCCCGAGTTCGGATGGCCAGCACCGTGATGGCCGCAATTTTTTGCTCTTTCAGGATTTCAGAGAAGCTAACCAGTCGCTGGTCGGCCTGCGTCCGCAACACGGAAATCGACAGATTATGCACTGCGGCAACATCGTTTGAACTCTTGATCCTGAGAAGCGAATCTACTGACTCTCCGACCTCGGATTCCAGTCGCTGTAGAAAGTTTTCAGGAAGTCCGGACTGCGCAGAGGGCAGCACGTTGCGAAACGGCTCCATCGCGTAAAACGCCATCTGCTCGGTCTGCGTCAGCGTGCAGAGCTTCTGCAGGACTTTGTTCATGCTGGGCTGCAATTCGGCCGGCGAGAGCACGCGACTGAAATCCACCTCAAGAGTAGAGAATGCGATCAGGTTTTCCTGAACGCTGCGCCGCTCGTTCTCATACAACACCATGAGCATGGAAATCGCGATGAGCATTTGCGGCAAGGGCCCGAGGAGGTGTCCGTAGGTTTCGAAGGATTTCGTGAAAAGCGTATGTATCTGGCGCGAGAGCAGCAGACACGCCCAAAAGATGAGCGCTGATGCCAGTAATTTGAATGCGGCGGACTGGCGCTCGCGTCCTAGCTTGATGAATTTCAGCGCGCTGTATACCAGAATCACAAAGAAACCGATTGCTGGTTCCGCGGGTATCGACACTCCCGCGATGCTGAGTACGGCCGATTTCGAGTGAATAGAGAAACGCGCGGCCCAGGTGATCCATGCAGCGAATGCGATGGCTAGAACAAGATCCTGTCTTCGCCAGCGAAAGCTCTCAGTGACAAGGCGCGTGGAGACCAAAATGGAAAGGATCGTGATGGCAAAGAAGAGCTTCGCCGCCAGTAGCGGAGCTAGGGTTTGCGCCCCGAAAAAATAGATTGCGAGCAGCACATACGAAGCTGCATACGCCGCCCATCCGGCTTGCCATGCGCGGAAATATGCCTGCCGGCTCTGGCTATAAAGGAACGAAAACACACCGAGCAACATCATGGCGATGACGCCAGGCAGAACAATGATGACGATGTTGTTCTCAGTGCTCATTCGGAATTTGGCCCGCGCGTCTCTGGGTTCGCGCGCCAGGTCGGAGGCTCTTCAGGGGTGAGGCAGAATAGCACGATAACCTTAGGTTTTACTCAACAAATCCGGTTAACTCAAAGCAAGCCGAACTGGGAATTGGTGGTAATATCCCTGCCTCGGGGTGAATCGATTGTCTACACGCGCACTGGTTCCGATTCGATAGCTTCCCCTTCCTTGACGATTTTTCTCTCCCGCCCGTAACATCGAAGATTGTCCTCATCATCACAAACCCATATGGCAGCCACTGACTCCGTACGCGTTCGCTTTGCGCCATCCCCTACTGGATACCTTCACGTTGGAGGCGCGCGTACCGCGCTGTTCAACTGGCTTTTTGCGCGACACGTTGGCGGGAAGATGGTCCTCCGCATCGAAGACACTGATTTTGAGCGGTCGACCGAAGAGATGGTCGAGGGCATTATCCAAGGAATGAAGTGGCTGGGCCTCGATTGGGACGAAGGCCCGTTCTTCCAGTCGAAGCGTTTGCCGCTGTATCGAGCAACGGCGGAAAAACTTCTGCAATCCGGACACGCTTACTACTGTTTTTGCACGAAAGAAGAATTGGAAGGTCGTCGCGCGCGTGCGCAGACCGAAGGACGCCCTCCAAAATACGAAGGCATCTGCCGCAAGCTGTCGAAAGAAGAGATGGAACGACGTCGCGCTGCCGGCGATCCGTGCGCATTGCGATTCGCGGTACCGGAGACTGGGGTGACGGTGATCCCCGACGCGGTCTTCGGCAACGTCGAATTTGCGAATACCGAGTTGGAAGATTTCGTCCTGCTGCGTTCGGACGGCATTCCCACATATCACCTCAGTGTCGTCACGGACGACATTGATATGCGCATCACGCACATCATCCGCGGTGCTGACCATCTCTCCAACACGCCGAAACAGATGCTGCAATACCAAGCGCTGGGAGCGTCGCTGCCGATATTCGCACACGTTCCGCTCATCCTCGGGCCGGACAAGACACGCCTAAGCAAGCGGCATGGCGCAACCAGTGTGATGTCATATCGGGATGAAGGCATCGTGCCTGAGGCCTTCCGCAATTTTCTCGCGCTGCTGGGATGGACTCCGGAGAACTCAGAAAAAGAGATCCTGGGCGACAAAGAATTGATCGCCGCGTTCAGCCTGGAAAATATTTCCCACTCGAATGCGGTCTTCGACCACGCCAAGCTCGATTGGTTCAACACTGAGTACATTCGCGCGTATCCGAGCGAGCGGCTGTTGCCGCTTGTCCGCCATGAATGGGAGTTGGCGGGAGTCAAGCCGGAGCTGCAAGGCGGGGATGAATCCTATCTGCTGAAAATGATCGACCTGCTGAAGCCTCGGGCGCGCAATCTCAAAGATTTTGCCAATGCCTTTCGCGGTTACTTTACGGACAACTACCAGACCGACCCCGCAGCGGTAGAGAAATTCTTGAAAGACGCGGCTGTGCGCACGATGTTGGCGGAATTGGCCCAGGGCTACGCCGCTACGACAGAATTCACCGAGCAGAGCACAGAACAAGTTCTGCGCGATTTCACGACGGAAAAGAACGTCAAGGCTGGAGCGTTGATCAACGGATCGCGCGTGGCACTTACGGGACAGGCAGTCGCACCGAGTTTGTTCGCAGTAATGGTGGCGCTAGGGAAAGAGAAGACAGTTTCGCGGCTAATGAATGCGCCGAATCTGTAATCCCATCTGCGGATTCATTGTGCTTTGACGCTGACCGCCACTTCCATCGGTACGGTCTTGGGCGGGAAGCAGGAATTGTCGTTGCAGGCCTGATAGCGCAGTTCCGCTTTCAATGTGTAGTTCCCCGGTGCGACTCCCTTTGCCGCGGTCACCGGAGCCGTTACCAGCACGTCGCCTGTATAGACATCCAATTTTTCCGTGGGTGAAAACTTCAGCGCGAACTCCTCGCCTGCCGGATAGGAGATCTTACCGACTTTAATCTTGTCCGATGGCGCAAATTGAACGGAAGTGGGTATAAGCAATTCCGAGTGCGGCTTGTTGGAATTGATGTGGTATCCGCTGTTTACACGGAACCTGATCTCGACCTTGCCCGGCTTGCCGGGAACAAGGGTTACCGAAGGGGCGGCGTCGACGGTGACGAATCCTTTTTGTCGCGGGCGCGCAAAATCATCCTGCGCAAAGACCAGGCTGGCCGCAAAGATCAGGAGCGCTGGCAAAAGAAGTTTCTTCGTTCTCACTTTTTCTCCTGCGATGCGTCCGTGCTCGCCACCGCTTCCGTCGGTGAGCCTTGTGCCAGTGCGGTTTTGATGTTTTCCTCAATCACCTTGCGGCTGACCAAGCCCGCATCCTGATCCACGATCTTTCCGTCGCGGCCGATAAAGAACGTTGTCGGCAGTCCCGGCAGTCCGCCATAGGCCTCGCCGACCGCCTCTTTGCCGCGCAGGATGGGATAGTTCACTCCCAGCTCTTTTGCGAATTTTGCGATCTCTTCATTGGACGAATCGTCCATAGCAACGCCGATGACCGCCAGTCCTTGCGGGCCGTATTGGTTTTGCAATTCGACGAACCACGGCATCTCGATCTTGCAGGGCACACACCACGTGGCCCAGAAATCCAGGACCACGGCCTTGCCTTTAAGGTCAGAGAGTTTCATCTTCTTGCCGTCGAGAGTCGTGAGTTCGAAGTTCGGAGCGACTTTGCCCTTCAGGTCTCCCTGAAGACCAGCATCCTGGCCTTGCACCAGCCCGGAGTTTTCCGCGGACCGCGATTTGCGGGATGCCGAGAAAATCATTGCCGCCACAATCAGGGCGACCACTGTGAGAACGATTGCGTTACGCACTATGTAAACAGCCTTTCCAATTTCAACACAAACTGGTTGAGAAACCCGAGATACTGATTCAGCACGGTGAACTTGTTGAATCCGATCAGCAGTCCCAGGCAGATCAGCAGCACGCCGCTGCCCACTTCTACTTTATGCAGATGCTGCCGAAAACGCGAGTAGAAGGCCAGAAATCGCTCGATGCCGAGTGAGGTGAGCAGAAACGGCACTGCCAGTCCCAACGAATAAATCGATAACAGGAGGATTCCCTTGCTGACCGTCCCCTGCGATGCCGCCAGTGCGAGAATCGCGGAGAGGATGGGACCGATGCAGGGCGTCCATCCGAATGCGAATGCGAAGCCCACAGCGAATGCAGCCCATACCGACGTACCGCCAGCGACCGAATGCATGCGCTTGTCCGCGTAAAGGGCCTTGATCTGCAATATGCCAGTAAGGTGCAGTCCGAAAATGATGATGATAGCTCCGGCGACTATGCCAAGGATCGAATGATAGTTGCGGGTGAGCTGTCCGATCTTGGTCGCCGCCGCACCCAGCGCGATGAATACAACGCTGAATCCCAGAACAAAGCTGAGCGACTTGACCATGACTCCGGCCAGCAACTTGCGGTCGCCGGACTGTTGTTGGATCTCGTCAACAGTTGTGCCAGAGATCATCGACACGTAGCCCGGCACCAGCGGCAAGACGCATGGAGAAAGGAACGAAACAGTGCCAGCGACGAACGCAGCGACGGGACTGAGATCTGCCATAGGGACTCAAGTATTCTAACAACCGGGCGAATTCTGAAGAGGCCGGATGAGTAGAGGTTAAAGATTGGACGCGGGAAGTGGTAGAAAGTTGCTGAAATCGCAGGCCTATTCCAACTCCGCCTCGATCTCAAAGCCTTGCAGGTCTTCATTGTAGGAGACGCGCAGCACATTGGGCCTGCAGCATACCTGGCAGTCCTCTACGTATTGCTGCTGGAAACCAGCGGAATGGTCAACGACAGTGTCATTCCATTCGCCGCAGCCTGCGCATTGAAAGCCTGATTCCATTTGGTTTTGCAGGACGGGCCCGACTACATCCTCAACCCTACCCAGCCCTCAGCGATGACGATGGAGTTGCCGGGATTCTGCGGATCGTATTTCACGGACGTGGGCAGTCCGATGCGGCAGGTGTGCAGGTCAACAAACTGCCGGAGATGGGTGATGTCCTGCGACGCTTCGTATGACACCCCGGCCACGTCATAGCGATAGATTACTAACTGTGCCGGCTTCTCATCCACGCTCATCTCCTGCGCGTCAAGGACGGTGCCATCGGTGATGCGGCCGCCAGTGCTAATACGCAGGCGGCGCTCACGTTCGTATTCTTCCGGACTCTTACGCTTGCTGCGGATCCAAAAGGTCAGTGCCAGCGCGGCCAGGGCGGTAGTACCAGCAATGGTGATCGAGGTGATGCGATTCATTCGGAAGTGCCACCCAGATTCAGGAACAAACATTCAGAGAAGATGATAGACGCGGAATGGGAGTTGCCGGCTCATGCAACTCCCTTAATCATTGTAGGAGAATCTCTTAGCTGCCCGCGGTATTGGCTTTCTTCCAATCGCTCAGGAATGTTTCCAGGCCCTTGTCAGTCAGCGGATGCTTGAACATCTGGTCCAGCACTTTCGCCGGAAGTGTGCCCACATGGGCCCCGGCCAGCGCGGCCTTCACCACGTGCATAGGATGGCGCAATGATGCCGCCAGCACCTGCGTGGTGTATCCGTAGTTCTTGTATATCTGGACGATGTCCTTGATCACCTGCATGCCGTCCTCGCTTATGTCGTCGAGGCGTCCGATGAATGGACTGACGTAGGTCGCACCCGCTTTGGCTACGATGAGGGCCTGGTTCGGCGTAAAGCACAACGTCAGGTTGGTCTTGATGCCCTCCCCGGTGAGGGTCTTGCAGGCCTTTACGCCTTCGCGAGTGGTCGGCAGCTTCACCACAATGTTCTTGTGCCAAGTGGCGTAATCTCGCCCTTGCTTGAGCATGCCGGCACAGTCGGTGGCGATCACCTCACAACTCACCGGCCCGTTCACCTCATGGCAGATGGCGATGATGGTTTCTTTGAACGGCTTGCCCTCTTTGGCGATCAGTGTGGGATTGGTGGTGATGCCGTCGAGGATGCCAAGGGAGTTGGCTTCATGGATCTCATCGAAGTTGGCGGTATCGAGAAAGAATTTCATGTGTTTATTCTAGCTCCAATCTTAATCCCTGCCCGCGATTTCGCGCGTGGCCCTCAATCGTGCTCGGAGACGGACAGTATGTTCCCGTCCGGGTCTTTGAACCACGCTACCTTAGCAGCACCACCAGGGGCAGTCCAGATACCGAGTTCGTTCTGGCCGAGCCCTTCATACTTTTCAAACTTTACGCCCTTCTTCTGGAGGTTTGAAACAATCTTGGCGATCTCGGTGACCTGCCATCCCAGGATGGTGAATGGCGCCGGTTCGTACTTGGGGACTCGCGCGATGCGCAACATGGTTCCGTTGGCGTCGAAAACCATGGCGAATTTGTCATCGCTGACGAAGCGCAGTCCCAACTTGCCTTCGTAAAACGCTTTGGACTTCTCCGCATCCCTGGTCGGAACAAATGCAATCACATCTTTCGTGTTCAGCATGGCTGTTCACCTACGCCACTGAATTTCTTAAGGTCCCAATCCCGCTGATGCTGACTTCGACCACGTCACCAGATTTCATCGGCGATACTCCCGCAGGGGTGCCCGTCAGGATCAGATCTCCAGGTTCGAGCGTGATTGCCGCCGTGATGTAGCGCAGCACCGCGTCGATTGCAAAGATGAACTCACCGGTGTTGCCACGCTGCTTCTGCTCGCCATTGAGCCGCGTGGTCACATCGATCCCGGCAGTCACGTCAACTTCGTCGGTGACCACTGGCCCCAGCGGACAAAAAGTATCGAAGCCTTTGGCGCGTGTCCATTGGCCGTCCTTCTTTTGCAGGTCACGCGCAGTCACGTCGTTTGCGCAAGTGTAGCCCCGAATGTAGGCACGAACATCATCTTTCTCCGTGAGCTTGCTGCATCGCTTTCCGATGATGAACGCTAATTCACCTTCATAGTCCACGCGCTGCGTGAGCGTGCTCGGCGGCAGCTTGATGGCATCGCCCGGCCCGATGATCGCCGAGGGTGGCTTGAAGAAAATCAACGGCTCCACGGGAACGTCATTCCCCATTTCGCTGGCGTGGTCGCGGTAGTTTCGTCCCACGCAGATGATCTTGGAAGGAACTGTAGGCGCCAGCAATTTGGCACTGGCGAGCGGAATCGGCTGAAACGCTGCGTTCGCGTTCGAGGCAGCGCTCTCAGGCCAGGGCGGGAGCAGTGTGGTGATTGTGTCCACACCATCGCGAGATTCGATCTTCCCGAACTGTGGACCATTTGCATTTTGAAATCGGCAATATCGCATTACTGTGGCACCTTCTCCCCGGCTTGCTCTGACATCGGGCTTTCGTTTCCACGGGCATCAACCGCGGTGACTAAATAAGTGTAGTTGTTTCCTGCTGCAACTTTTTCATCGCGGAACGACGGCGTCTTTATCAGCTCAGTATTGATTCTCGTGGGTGCCATGTTTTCCGCCGCCTTGCGATAGACGTTGTACCCCGCAAGATCGCTCTCATCGTTCGGAGTCCAAGTGAGGTCAATGAACTTGCGCGTGTCCAGCGCCGAGTAAACTGCCTGCAATCCAGTGGGACGCGTAGGCGGGAAGACGTCATGAGCGACGATCGTCGCTGCCGGCGAATCCTCGCCTTCGAACTCGGCCAGTTGTTTGCCCTCGCGAGAAATCACTCGTGTTACGCCGACGACACGGTACTGGTAGGTTTTTTCCCAAGTGAAGTTCTTGTCGAGGACCAATTCAGACCCGTGCTTGGCGGGAACTTCGGCGATCACCACTCGCGCGGGTTGGCCTTTGGCCGTCGGATCACCGCTACGTACGACTCGATAAAGATAATTGGTCTTTAGATTGGGCGATTGCGGCGGCTGCGGCGGCTCCCATGAAATTTGCACAGCATCAGGCAACAGCTTCGCGTTCACCACGCTTGGGGGAAGCAGACTCGGCGCCAGGAATACCGTGACGGCGTTTGACAATCCGGCATTCTTGTTTCGCGCATTGTTCACACGCACCGTGTAAGTAAGGAAATCGCGATTGCCGCCAATGTATTGCGCGATTTTGTCAGTGAACTCTTGATAACCTTTTTTGGAGGCGGCGCTGGGAAGATCCGCGACAACATCTTTGCAACTGCCGGGCTGATCGGTTGCGTATCCCCGACAGATGCGCGTTGTGCCCAACGCCTTCACTCCCTGGCCGTCGGTGGTTTCGGTGGGCACGGTCCAACGCAGATAAACGACGTCTCCCTTGCGCACCGCTTGAAGGTCGTCAACCGGCTTGGGCACATGCAGTGACGGTGGCTGCGGCGCGCCAGGCGTGCCACACCCCAGCAAAATCGCCGCGACTAGGAGTAGCAATGCTGCCGTCTTAAGCGCCGGGGGACAAGTTCTCATGGGAAGTTGTTGATTGTAACAAGAACTAGTTCGCGGACAGCGGCTGATTCGTCAGCAAAGAGTTTCCAGCACTTTCTTTTACTACATGAAGTGCCGGTTGACCGACGAGGTCCTTGATATGCGGCAGCGTCTCGCCCGTGACCAGCAGGTAATAGCGATCAGACCCGGCCCAGAGCTTTTGAAATTCGTCATCGCCGATGAAAACTTTCGGAGCGCCCGGCGCATTCGATCCATACTCCAAATTATTGACGCGACCATTCAAAAGGAGCGCGCGCTTGTTCGTCTGAAAGAACACTGAGGAAAAAGAGTAGTACGCGTCAGCTTCGATCAACTTGCCGTCGGGGGAATGCAGTAGCGCATCAGTGAGAGGTTGCGAACCGAGATAGGGATCAAAAGTTACCATCGCGACTCGCGCGGCGTGGAAGAAGACAACCATCATGCAGGCAGTCGCGAGCACTGCGCGTCGCTGGTTTTCGCGCCAGAGCCAAACGCCCACTGCTCCGATCGCCATCGCAATTCCGGCCAGCACCAGCGGCAATCGCAAATACGCGAATGACCGCAGGGTGAGATCGCCCATGTGCCCCATCGATAACTTATAACGCGCTGGGTCCTGCGTGAGCGCGGAGGAAATGTCGCCCGGAGTGGGAACTCCTCTGGTAGCGAAGAGAATTCCCGCAATGACCAGCAATGCGATGCCCGATGTGATCGCGATCGCTTTTGTCCCCATGCGCACCAGTCGATTTGGCCCCGATGTTGCGATCGCTGAGCCGAGCAACAGTGCCACCGCGGGATAGATCGGTAGCGAGTAATACTCCTGCGTCGTTGAGAAGGTGAAGAAGACCATCACGAAGCCGATCCAGCAGAGTGCGAGAAGACGCGCCCGTCCCGCACGGTCGACGATGGAAGGTTTCAAACTCTGCCGCGCTGCTGCCGCAAAATAAAAACTCCACGGGAAGAGCCACAGCAGGTGGAATCCCCAGAACCACAGTCGCGGTACGGTGTCATAGTCGCGCGGATAACGCAGGTTCAGGAAACGCAACACGTGCTCGTTCATGAAGTAGAACCACAGAAACCCGTGATAATTTCCCGGGCCACTGTGCATCGTGAAAGCGATATACGGTGGATTGCGCAGAGTGGCGAGGATGTGCCACGGCGCGGCGATCAGGAGAATGATAAGCAGTCCGCTAAACGGACGCAGTTTTTTCCATGTCGCCCAGGAAAAGAGTTGCCGCGTAATGGCAAGATAGACCACGGCCGCGCCCAGCGGAAAGACCACGGAGATCAAGCCTTTCAGTAACAGGCCGGTTCCCAAACTCGCGGCGAATATAGCGGCCCAAAGTCGCGGCCGCGACTCATCCGGGTCCATCACCCGCAGGAAAGCCCACATGGCGAGTGCGATCACTAATGTCAATTGCGCGTCGGGAATGAGTATGCGCGTGAATAGAAATAATCCCACGCAGGTGCTGAGCGCTAGCCCGGAGTAGAGTCCAGCTTCATTTCCGAATGCCCATGCACTGAAGCGTGCGGTGACCCAGCAGAGGAGGACGACGAGCAACGCGAGCGGCAGCCGTGCCGACCAATCATGGACGCCGAAGACGCGATAAGAGGCCGCCATCGACCAGTAGATCAGCGGAGATTTTTCAAGATAAGGAACGCCGTTGAGACGGGCGGTGGTCCAATCGCCGGATTCCAGCATGTTGCGCGCGATCTGCGCTTGCACGGCGTCCACATCGTCCATCAAGTGCGGAGGACTGACGATGCATCCGAGAAAAATCGCCGCGGCGAATGCGATGACGATCAGGTCAAGATGGAAACGCTTGAGTTGGTTCTGTCCTGCGTGCTTGCGCTCTGATGAGCGGCGGGCCCGGTCTGAATGTTCCAACGCTTGATCCACAGAAATAATGTCACGAGACCCCATAGTTGGTATCCGAGATTCGCACGCCTTTCCAAATGAGTGCTGATGAGCGATTCCACCGCGCTCCAGCGAAATATCTTGCTGTCCTTCACGGCCCGTTCCGTCAAAGTATCCAGCAGCAGCGGCTTCAGTATGCCGCGAAACCAATCATGCACTGGTATGTCGAATCCTACCTTCGGCCGGTGCAGGATCGATTGCGGCAACTTGTCACTCATGAGTTGACGCAAGATGTACTTTAACTGGGAACCGTGGATTTTCAAACCCTCCGGCAGCGACGCGGCAAATTCTACGATGCGATGGTCGAGGAACGGCGGCCGCACTTCGAGCGAATGCGCCATGCTCATCCTGTCCACCTTATAAAGGATGTCGTCGGGAAGGTAATACTGCTGGTCGAAGAACATGTATCGATTCAACCCGCACCCGTTGCCATTGCCCATGCTCGCGAGTATCTCGTTCATCGGACGGCCACTCGCGCCGGACAGAAACTCTTCTTTTTCTGATTCCGCGAAAGTCCCGTTCCAGTAGATGTGCGCATCTTCCGCGCGCAGCAACGACCCTTGCAGAAACCTCTTCACTTTATATTCAAAGCTGATCTTGTCGTCCGATACGGGCCACAACTGCATCGCCGACAATGCTGCACTGCGAAGCCCTGCCGGTACCCGGCGCGCGGTTGCGGCGTAGTCATCGGCCAGATAAGTAAGATACCCACCGAATAATTCGTCCGCGCCTTCACCGCTGAGAGCCACTGTCACATGCTTGCGACTCATCTGCGCCAGAAACCAGACGGGAAGCGCCCCGGCATCGGCACTGGGTTCGTCAGAGTAGTAGGGGAACTGTTCGATGGCCGAGCGCACATCAATGTCCGTGCTCAGGTCGAACTCCGTGTGCTCGGTGTTGTAGCGCTTGGCGACTTCCTGGATGTAAGAACTTTCGTCGAAACTGCGCCCGCGAAAGGTGATGGAAAAAGTCTTCAACTTGTTGCTGGTCGCTTGCGTCGCGTAATGCAAGATTGTCGATGAATCAATGCCGCCGCTGGCCCAGATGCCGAGTGGCACATCAGAAACCATGTGCTCGGCAACCGACTTCCTCAATAGCGAATCAAGTTCCTCTTTCGCCAATTCCAGCGTCCAATTTTTCTGGGAATCGGTTTTCGTCTTCCAGTACTGCTCGATGGTGATCTTGCCGTTGCGCCACTCCAGCATGTGCCCGGGCGGCAGCTTGTCGATTCCGGCAATCAACGTGTGTGGCGCCGGCACCCAGTTCAACCGCAGGTAGCAGTTGAGCCCATCCATGTTGATCCGGCGTTCGATCTCCGGATGAACGAGGATCGCCTTCAGCTCTGATCCGAAATACAGGTCCTGCCCGGCGCGATGATAGTAGAGCGGTTTAATCCCCATGCGATCGCGCGCCAGCACCAGCCGTTTGCTGGATTCCGTCCAGATTGCGAGCCCGAACATCCCGCGCAGCCGCTGCAAAGCTTGTGTGTCCCACTGCAGAAACGCGCGCAGAACGACTTCCGTGTCGCAATGTGATTTGAATGTGTGTCCGAGGGCTTCGAGCTCTGCACGGAGTTCGTGATGGTTGTAAATCTCGCCGTTGAAGACGATGACCTTGTCTCCATCTTCGCTGTGCATCGGCTGATTGCCGAGCGGAGAGAGATCAATGATTTTTAATCGGACAGCGCCGAGGGAAACGTCTGCGGAATCGAAGACCCCTTGCTGGTCAGGCCCTCGATGCACCAGGGATTGCGTGGCAGCCTCTATTCGGGCTTTAGAAACGCTTCGGTCTTTGTGAGTAAAACCGGCAATGCCGCACAATTTCGGTGATCTCCGAGGCTCCGCCGTCGCGCTAGAACGGATAAAAGGGGATAGATCTTATTGCTGCTACTACTAAGTTTAACAGATACGATGCGCCGCTCCGGAGCTGTCAATGGCAGCTACTCGCGCCTGAAAATCGGGGCTGCAACTCCCGTCGTTCCAATAAATGGCATCTATCTAGACACATAACACCCGAGCAAATTTCTTTGCTGCTGGTGAGATGAGGAGGAGTACTCATGTCCAGAACGGTGTAT